>DAHXMB010000084.1:0-9170 GCA_027365695.1 Candidatus Acididesulfobacter sp.
AATTTTAAATCGGCGTTGGCATTATCATCTCCTGCAATTTTATTTCAAATTTTTATTGCAAAATATCGTGTAGTCCCCATAGAAAAAATGAGATATAGGAATATCAAGGGTTTTTGGACTTTAGTGGTGAAGTTGGGCTAAGTAAGCGGCTCTAATTTTATGCCTCTAACCGAAAATACCTGTAAAATTTTCAAAATAGAGCAATATTATCGTCACCGAATGTATAATGAATAAAACACCGAACGAAAACTAAACAAAATGCCGATTTAAAACTAACTTTTTTTAAAGTAAAATCTTAGATATCTTAAACTAAAATTAATTTAATTTTAACGGAGGGTATCTAAGTGGTAACAAAGGAAGATTATTATTCAATTAAAGCCTATTATGAAATCGGCATCGGTAAAAAGGTTAAAAATTTTTGATAGGCGAAAGGTTATAATGCTAAATGTATCAGGGATATCAATCTAAGTAGGCAGACATTGAAATTTTAAATATTGCCTCTATAAAAAATAGAATGGTTGTAACAATAGTTAAAATTTTGGGGAATTAATTTATAATTCAAAATTATCTCACGGCGGTGTTTTATTGCTCAGATTAGAAGAATCTAACTCCAGCTGCAAAATAGAAATAGTAAAAAATATTATAATAAATTTCCCCGATAATATTTTAAATAAGTTTTGTGTTTACAAAGACAGAAAACTGAGAATAAAAGGTTAATTAGTGATTTACCTGAGTTGCTTTCTTAAATTAATAAGCATGTTTTTGAATTCAGGTTCTTTTTCTCTTACTTTACTTTTTATTTCAGTTAATATTTTTTGTATTATTTCATTTCTATAATTATGTATGTCAAAAAAAATTGATGATAAAATCGGAACAATAAAGGTTAAGGTTAGAAATGCGTTTAACCAACTATTATCATAATAATACTTATCATTTGTAATTTTTAAATCGCTTAAACTGAATAGTACAACAAATTGCGAATTAAATTTTGAATACATTTCTATTACTTCTTTAATTTCTTCTTCAATAATATTATTAAATTTAGCACTATTAAATTCGGAGTTAAAATCTTCAATAAACTTCTTTTGAAATGCTTCGGCATAAATAATTGGCGTGGCATTACACATAACACGTCCAATAAGAGGACTATTTTCAAACCATTTTTTATATTTTTCATCTTGTTTATTAGCCCATTCATCAATCTTTTCGTTTATAACGCTTACTAATCTTCCTGGCATTCTTTTAATAATAGTGGGCCAGAAATCATCTAACATCTGTTTAATGACATCATCTTTACCGAACGCGTTTACTTTTCCGCCGCCCATTTGTTTTCTTTCTTCAGAACAAACAGGAATACATGGGATATCTATATCTTTTTTTACAGTTTTTGTCATTTCCAATATAGTTTTTTCATCTGTAGTATCTGATTTAGTGAATATCACATTTACTATATATTTAGCGTCTATGAATTTTTTTATTATTTTAATTTCTTCATTTTGCACTCTGCTGCTTGAAGCATTTATGCAATAAAAAATAGAATGAAACCATTCTTGAGGTTTTTTTTCAACCCCTCTTGCTTTAAGTTCTTGTTCGGCAAGTTCCATCCATTCTTTTTCTTTTCCTACTTCTAATCCCCATGAATCAAATATTTCAATATCTATATTGTTAACTTTGCCATGGTATTTATGAAAACCTCTTTCAGTAACTGGTTTACCTATGCCTGTTATTGCTATAGGCTCTCCAAATAAATAGTTTACAAAGGAACTCTTTCCGACACCTGTTTGACCTATAACTACGCAGTTATAAGAAAATTCCATAATAGATAAACCTCCTATTTCCTAATTTGTTTTATCTTTATTTTCTTTATATTTTTCTTGCAGAATACTTTCAAAAATTTTCCCGGCAGTATCTTTATTTAACAAGTTTGACAATTCATTTTCATTACCTTCTATTGCGGCCTTAGATATTCTAAAACAAAATTCGTCTGTCGCGTAACCGATAGTATAGGTAATAGTAGCAGCGACGCTTGCTGTGATCGTAGCTCCGATAATGGAGCCGACTCCTGGAATAAATTCTATTAATTGTCCTACCAACCATATTGCGATACTGGAAATAAACTCACCTATTCCTGCACCCACTAAACTTTTAACTAAATCTATATAAGAATCTAAATTATAAATATTCATTATTCGAGCAACCATGCCCATTTCATTCGCAATTAAAATCGGAGCATCTGAAAATGGAATAGGCACAAATCCAACCAATCCGCCACCGGTAGCGTGATGCAAAATAATTGATTTTGCTTTTTTTCTTTTTTCTTCAAGATTTACTCTTTGAGCTTTAATAAATCCGGCTTGAACACCTTCTGGGAGTGAATTAATCGTCCAGTTAATTAAATTATTCAGTTCAAGATATCCATTATTAATTTTATTTATTGTTAAGGCAAACGCCGGCAGCCAATTTATGTTTTCGTGAATAAAATTTTTCATAGGTTTTATGTCCTTTTCTACATCAGACAAATCGCATTTTGTTAATATTAAAGCTATTGGTGTTTTAGTTTTTCGTATATCTTCTAAAGCTTTTATATCGAAATCTGTAATTCTATGTCCAACAATAGAAACAGCGTACCAAACAATATGTATTTGATTTTCAACTGAATTTTTATTTTCTAATATAAATTCCGTAATATTTTGAGTATGTTTTTCACTTTTATCAATTTCAAGTTCGTATCCTATCGAATCATATATTACAACAGGCACTGATTTATTCTCATATTTTGTTATTTCTTTTGTAACAGGCTTGCCAATTCCTATTTTTGCGATATCTTCACCAAAAATTAAATTTATTAACGAACTTTTTCCAACACCGGTTGCTCCAATTATCATAATGTTTGGTTTTTTTATTTCTTCCTGAGCCTTTTTAAGCTCCTCGTCTAATTTTTTTTTAAGCTCTTCTTGCATTGACATGATAGTTTTTACCTCACTATATTATTTAATTTAATATTTAAATATTAAATTATTTTTATAAATATCCATTACCTATATTAATTTTTAGTTTTATTTTTATATTTAACGGTAGTTCATGATACAAGTTCTACTAATTTTGTTTGAATTGCCAAACCGTTCCAGTACTGGCAGGTGGAACAATTTTTCTGATTAACGGTAGAAGACGAATAGGAGCTCATAAATTAATCCCGATTAGATGTTTTTCTTATGTTCATCATTTTCATTGCGTATAACTTTTAAATCTATTACTTTGTTTTCTTCTTTCGGAAAAAGATCTTGTACATTTTCGATTAATTTTGACATACCGCAAGAAACATCAAACAATCCGTCAATGATATTGTGAACTTTGTCTTTAAATTCCTCAACTTGTTTTTCCATGATTATCATCCTTATAATTTACTTATAATTTAATTGAACGTATCTATTGATTATATTATAAACTAAATATTGTTAAATTATATTACTTTTAATTTTACCACATTTTAATTAGAAAATAAAAATATTGTTTTGTATAGGCTTAATTTTATGGTATTTGTTTATGTTTATGTTATATAATATATTTATTATATAACATAAAAAAATACAAGTTATTTTTATTAACGATTATGAATAATGAAGATTATATAGAAAATTTAGATGATATTCTTACTAAAAGAGTTAAAGAGCTGAGGAAAGAAGCTAAATTAAGCCAATACGAATTTGCTAAAATTTTAAAGATTTCACGCCCTACGGTATCTCAGATAGAAAACGGTTCAAGAAAGGTAACGCTGTCTGATATAATGAGACTTGCGAACGCATTTAACATTCAGGTAGAAGAGATACTGGAGAAAAAACCTGCGAAAAAAGACAGTCGTTCGAAACAGATGTTTGAATCTTTCGGCGCTGAATCTTTCGGCGCATGGCTGTTAGACGAAAAAGACAATAAACCCGCAAAAAAAACAAAAAGAAAGAAAGAAAAGTTCTCTAAGATAGATAAAAATAAATATAAAGAGGTTATTATTTATATTCTTAATAAAGCTGGCGCAAGACCCAACATGGGGGAATCTTTTCTTTATAAAGTTTTATATTTTATTGATTTTGACTTTTATGAAAAATATAAAAGTTATCTAATTGGAGAAACATATATAAAACGTATTAACGGACCGGCTCCATTTAATATTAAAGATGTTATAAAAGAGATGATTAACGCTAAAGATATAGTAAAATTAGACAATAAATATTTCAGTATGCCGCAGACTAAATATCTGCCGCTAAAAAATCCAGACCTTTCAAAATTTAAAGCAAACGAAATAGAAGTTATAGACGGTGTTTTATTTAAAATGTCCGATATGAATCTTGAAGACGCAGATAATTATTCACAAAATCAAATTCAATTTATTAATGCGGAAATAAATGAAAAAATAAGTTACGAATAAGCTCAAGTTTTTATACTATATATGAATTAATATATATAATAACTAAAAGCATTATCGGAATTTTCAACTTTTACCATTTGCTTTTTATTTTTTTTTCTTTCACTAATTTTTAAGAAAAAAAATAAAAAGCAAATGGTAAATTAATAGATTAGTTTATCCGAGATTTTAATCATAACGACGGTTTCATCGTCGTTATACCTTAATTTGTATTTAGGTGAGGAAAATAATCCAAAAAAGAAACAAGTGACAACTCTATAAATTATTTTTCGGCAACGACTAACTAACAATAAAAACAACGTTCACAGAAAAATAATTTTAGAGTTGGCGCGCAAGTAAATGAAATAAATTATCCTTAACGATTACTTGATAAATGAAATACTGTTCCAGGATTATTTGACGAACTAAATTGCAGTGAAAATAAACACAACGATAATATAAATTATTACGACTATTACTTATGCCTTTTATAATTTCTATTAAAATAAATACACTCGCTTTCATGTAGTTAGATAATTTTTTATTCCAGCATTTAACCGTCGCAAGTTTTTAAAAAGTAAAATAATTAGTGGGTTTTTCCGTCTGCTGTTTAATTTTATAAAATTCAATAGACCCTTGACTGTTGATTAATTAATTACGGAAAGCTTAGAGTATTTTATTTTGTAAACCGTCAACACAAAAGCGCTTAGCAAAATAAAAAATATCTAAACAATAAGGCCGGTAGAAAAAGTTGACGGTTTACAAAACTAAATAATCTTGCGTGTGGACGATACACGTCCACTGAAGTAATTAATTTATCAATAGTTTACGAAGTAAGGTCTGTTGAATTTTAAAGAAAATTAAATAACGGACGGACTTGTACGCTTATTAAAATAAAAACTAATCTAATGCCTTTAGATGTTTTTATTCCTTAAGTGTTTTAAGCAATAAATGCTTATCGGTTTCAAATTAAAATAATAAGGTAATAAATGAAATACTGCTATCGGGTTTTTGGGTTCCCTGTTGCGAAGCAATAGGGCAAACTATTAAAATGCCGTATACAATGTATAAGATGTATAGAATGATATATAAGTATAAGAATAAGTCTTTGTCTTTGTCTTTGCTCTTACTTAAATAGATAATATTCCTTATTGCCTTGTATTGTGAGTAAGTAAGCTATTATAATAAAAAGAATATAAGCAAAATAAATACAAAGCTTATTAAAATGAAAAATTAAATAAAGAACAGCTTGCGAACGAACACTTAATGTAGTTAGATTCTTTTTATCCTTATCGCAGTTTAAAACAAATAATATATCAAAGATATATTATTTGTTTGCAGTTATTTTTATTTTATTGTTTATATGAAATATAAAAAATAAAATAAAAATCTTTAATGCTTTTCAAATTTCCTTTATCCTTATTGATTGTATTTTAAAATAGATAACTTATGTCGCCAGACAATAAGTTATCTATTTAATTATTTTTATTTTAGTTACGAAGTAATTAAAATAAAAATAATTATGATGCTTTAGATTTTTTTTATCCTTATTGCCTTATTAAATAAAATAAATATAAATAATGAATGTAAAAAGAAATACGGCGCAGGTAAAATAAAATAAATAATGAAACTATGAAAGGAAATAAAAATAAAAAAATAAAATAAAATAATGCCACAACAAAAAATAAAACTGAATGAAAAGATTTAATAAAATAAAAATGGTTTTACTTTAATGCCTTTCAAATTTCTTTTTTCCGAATAAGCGAACGAAGGATATTATAGAAAACAAAATTGCCTTTCATTTTGTTTTCGTTAAATAAATATCCGAAGTGAAGCGCTCCGTTATTCGCCGATTTTATATTTCTATTGAAAAATCATACGCTTACTTGTAGCGACGATTGTGAGTTAACTTGTTAGTAAAATCCGTTAGGATTTAGTGTTTAATTTTTCACAATAGACTACGCTTATTAAAGTTAAAGAATAAATAAAGAAATAAAGTTAAAGAATAAAAATAGGCAAATGAAAAATTAAATACGGTACTAATAAGTTTAGTCACATTCGCCGCGTGTTCCTTTCGGATTTTTCAATAGAAATATAAAATATAAAAACGGAATATAATTATAAAGCGAAATAAATTAATAATGTAAAATAAATAATGCGGCAAGAAATATAAAAAGAAAAAAATATTGTAAAAATAAAATAAAAATAAATTAGTCTGACGCAATTTATAAAATAAATTGATTGTGAAAATTTCCAAAATTTCTTATAGATTGATTGTTGAATTTTTTAATATAATAAATTAATCAGGATATAAAAAACAAAAAGCAAAATAAAAAATAAAATATCGGACAGAAATAAAAAATTCAATAAGCAAGATATTAGAAATTTGTAATTTAAACAAAGGGCGTCTTTACTTTAATGTTTTTGTTTTTGTAATTGTGTTTGCGATTTGTATGAATTTGAAAACTTGAAAATTCAAATCGCAAACATTTCCGATCAAATATCTCCGGCGTTCGCCAGTTTTAAAATCGTGAAAACTTGAACGATTTTAGCGAACGCGGAGATTCCAAGTAGTTTGCTATAACATAGAATAAACAGGAAAGAACAATAAAGCGAAAAAGAAAGGCGGCGAAAAAGTTAGAAATTACGGAGCAAGTTCTTACTTGTATAAAAAATTAGACTTTGGTATTGTCAAAGTCAATTTTTTATGGGGGCTCACCGACGGACGAATTTCGCCGCCTTAACCGATCGGCATACCCCCTAACAATTAAAAATTCAAGCGCTCATCCTTATGAGCGTAGAATTTTTTATTTTTGTTAATATTCGTATTTTGAATATTTACAAAAATCTATAAACGTGTAGTTAAGAATTTTCTTTTGGATTTGGTTTATTGATTGTTAGGGGGTATGTTTTTAAATATTCTTACGTTCCATCTTTTATATTTAAAAATGTGCCCCCACTTAGCGACTTTGTCAGCAAACTTTAAGAGAAAAATAAGCAATAAAATTAATAACTTGCAAAGATTAGTAGAGGAGTATTTATTTCGCCCTACTTTATCACCCCCCTAAAGACCATTTTTATGTCAATTTAAGCCCCTTAATTTTATATTCAAGGCGATAATTTTAAGAGGCTATAGGGCATTATTTTGAAAATAAAAACCGATTTAAAATGAATTTAGAGCGTTTAATTTTTAATTTGCGGGGACAAAAATGCGGACGATTTTATTGCGAATATAAATAAAATAATTTAGAAATTAATAAAAAATTTAACCGTAAGCCGGCCTTAAAAATATCGTTATGTTAAAAAAAAGAACGCTAAATTTTTTTTATATTTTCAAATATTTATTTCATTAGCATTGTAAAATTCTGCTTATAATTTTCTAAAAAATCATCCAAAATCCATACCGGATTTTTATAAATTGCGTCTGGAGAAATTAATTGAGGATTAAAACCTTTGTAATAAACATAGCTGTAATTTTCTAATTCTGAAAAAATAGACATCAGTCTTCCTTTATCTTTTTCGTCCTTGACAAACCAGATAGTTTTACTCACGCCGTTCATATATTGAGCCCAAAAAAGTCTTTCGGCGTATCTTTTTTTGTTTTTAATAGATAACTCAACCTCTAAAAGAATATTGTATTTATCAATATAAATATCTGGTCTTATTTTTATTTTCGTGTCATCATCAGGATATATTATGCTGTGTTTGTTTCCAAATTCATTTATTAAATAATTATTAAATTTATCCAGAATATATTCTGTTTGATACTCAAAATTATCGGATTCCATCATTTTAAGGGCAGCGCATAGGCGTCTGATGTATAAAGCATGTCTTAAAGATGTGCCTTCT
The DNA here is from genome assembly GCA_027365695.1 of Candidatus Acididesulfobacter sp. Classification (GTDB taxonomy): domain Bacteria; phylum SZUA-79; class SZUA-79; order Acidulodesulfobacterales; family Acidulodesulfobacteraceae; genus Acididesulfobacter. The sequence goes on from DAHXMB010000084.1 coordinate 8,246, forward strand.
TTTCCTATCGATTTTATTTTTCTTATATTAAATTCGGAGCATCCTTCGCTGCCAAGAGAAAAGATATTTATACGTTTAGTTTTTTTATTAGGAACTATTTCATAAAGGGATGCTACGCTTTTGTCAATATAATTATACTCAATCAATTTATATAATCTTTCCCATAATTTTCTTTTGCTTCTTTCGTAAATTATATTAGCTCCTGCCTCGTCTATATATTCATGAAGCGCCATAAAATTTAAAAACTTTTTGTCAGATTCTGTCGTATCAACTCTCTTTCCTGATATTTTATCTCTGTTTGAAATAATAATTTTTGACATTTGCTAATCCTCCTTTTTTATTACCGCTGTTATGAAAAAGTTTTATTAACTCATTTTTAATATATTCATCCGCCATTATATTTTTATCTATTCTTTTAGATAACCTTCCTTTTAATATGCGTTCAATAACTAATAATATAGTATCATCAGGCGCAACTTTCGCTTTATCCGATTTATATTCCGATAAATATTTAAAATATTTTTCTATAGCTTTCCAGTTATATTCTAATAATTCTCTTTGTATATTTTTTGAAAATTTTGGAAAATAAGTTAATCTGCGTTTGTAATCTTTAAACATTCTTCCCCAAAGTTTTAAATATTGTTCGTCTACTACGATGTTTGTTATCGTATGTTTTTTAAATCTGTTTAATAAATTTTTAACTTGACCGAGTATTAAATATTCTGAATTTAAAGATAAGTTAGCTTCCGAATAGAATAATACTTTGTGCGCTTTACTTAATTCAGTTAACCCAACTTCACCACTAAAGTCCAAAAACCCTTGATATTCCTATATCTCATTTTTTCTATGGGGACTACACGATATTTTGCAATAAAAATTTGAAATAAAATTGCAGGAGATGATAATGCCAACGCCGATTTAAAAT
>DAHXMB010000087.1:0-6328 GCA_027365695.1 Candidatus Acididesulfobacter sp.
GCTGCTATGTTTGAATCAGCATATAAAGAATTAGTAAGTTTAAAGAAAATAGCTGCGGACTATAAAGATAAATCTTCTATAGAGTATGATACTAAAATAAACGGTTCTCATTTAGTTGAAAGAGTTTTAAAAAAATCACAACTTTCTTCTATATCAAAATTAGAAATGTACTTACCGTTTCTTGCGACGACAGGTTCTATCACGCCGTTTATAGGTTTATTCGGAACGGTATGGGGTATTATGACGGCTTTTGAAAGTATTCAAAAAGCCGGAACCGCAGGTCTTGCCGTCGTGGCTCCCGGCATAGCCGATTCGTTAGTGGCTACGGCAGCAGGGCTTTTTGCCGCGATACCTGCCGTAATAGCTTATAATTATTATACCAATAAGGTTAGAATACTTGCCAACGAGACGGATGATTTTGCATATGAATTTATGGCAATAGTAGAAAAGCAAATTTTAAAAGATTAAAATATAAAAATGTAATAAAACAAATAGTTTGTAATTCCCAAAATTGCAGATAGAGATTGTTAAAATAGCTTTAAAGTTATATAGAACATTAGATTATCGGTTTTGCGGGAATGACACCCGTCGGGTGAAACTAAAATACCCGCTAAGTCATTCCTGCGAAAGCAAGAAAGTTCCGAAGATAGAAACACATGACGGTTTCTGCTAACGAGGCTATAAGCCGAGAACGAAACGGTCATCAGGGAAATAAATTTTTTATCGGCAATTTTGGGAAATTTGATTTTCTATATTATATTATATTATATTATATTGTTAAAATAAATTTTATATAAGTATAAGCAATGTTTGCAAAAGACAATAATAACAATAAAGAAGGAAAAAATAATTTATCTTCAAACTATAAATTTATGTCTGAAATAAACATCACTCCGTTTGTTGATGTGATGCTTGTTCTCTTAGTTATATTTATGGTTACGGCTCCTATGCTTGAACATGGGATAAAAGTTCATCTTCCTACCGCAGCTGCGCATGCTATAAAATCGCCGGAAAAAACTATCGTGGTTTCTATAAACGGGTCAAGGGAAGTTTATATTAATGCGTTGCAGGTCAGTTTGCCAGCCTTAACCTCAAAATTACGGGCTATTTATAAGAACAGAACCGATAAAGAAATATTTTTAAAAGCTGATTCCTCTATTCCTTATGGTGTTGTTATTAGAGTTATGGCTGCGGTAAAAATGGCAGGTATAAGCAAGATTGGCATGGTAACTAAAAATCCTGTATTAATAAAACGTTAATTTATTTATTGTTAAAGTTTGTATAAAAGATACGCAAGTCGAAACTAACATCCTGTATTAATAAAACGTTAATTTATTTATTAAATTTCTTTTTTTGCAATCTGGTTATTGATAATTATAGAAATGTATAATGACGATAAAGCTAAAGGAATAGGAAAATATTATATTGTATCATTCTTATTCCATTTGATTTTAATAGGTTTATTAATTTTTATTTCAATGAAATTTAAATCGAAGATTCAGTCGTTAGGTTCAAAGGTGGTTGTCAGCGTAGTAAGTGCTGTTCCCGGACCTTTGGCTTCAACAAAAACTTTAACCCACGCAATTAAAAAAAATATGGTTAGGAAGACTGTTACTGTTAAGCAGGTAGTTAATAACAACAAACATAATAAGGCGATACCCAAAAAGACAATTACACCTGCGCCTAAGATTAATAAAGCAATAATACCTATTGCTAAATCAAAATCATCAATGGTCTATCCAAAAAAAGCCGTTCATAAAATTAAAATTGCGCAGCCGCATCAAATAATTTTGCCTAAACCCGCTCATGTGCCTCAGCAGCAGGTGGCATCAAGCGTGTATTCGCATTTAAAATTAAAAAGCGCTTACAGTAAATTGCAAAGTTCTCTAATTGCGGGCAATGTTCATAAATTTAGCGGTTATATAAGTAAAATAACATATATAATTATCTCAAATTTTAATATTCCTTTATCGCAGTATTTGCATTTTAAATCTATAATTGCTTTTAAAATAACGAAAAGCGGCTTAGTGTATAATGTCAGACTTGTGAAATCGTCCGGCAGCAGCTATTTTGACGCGCAGTCCATTGCGGCCGTAAAATCGTCGGCTCCGCTGCCTTCTCCGCCACGCGGGTTTATGACTTATATGAATTCAGAAAATGACAATAACGGAGTTTTAGCAATTTTTTATCCCAAAGAAATATTGAAAAGTGAATAAGAATAAAATGTTTATTTTTTTTTAATAAATAAAGTATAATGCTAAATAATAATACTAATTAAAAATATTATAAATAAATAATTAATTTAAAATTATGAAGACAAGGATAAAAGAGCGGAAAAATGTTTAAAAAATCAAACAAAAATAATATTAATTTAAATATTAATAATCATAATAATAATCACAATAAAGGTAATTTTAACGATGAGCCGAGATTTTTTTTAAATTATACTACATTGTTCTTATTTTTCTTGTTCGCTTTTTGTTTTATTTTATATTTATTTAAACCTTCAGCTGCAGCAGCAAAAGTATATATTAACATATATCAGGCAAGCATAAAAAAGGTAAGAATTGCAGTTCCCGGTTTTAAAAATTTAACAAAATATAAACAACATTCGTCTATTTCATCAAAATTGGCTCATATAATCAGACATGACCTTTCGGTCATCGGATATTTTCATATAGTAAATCCTTTAGCATATCTTGAAAATCCGCAAATTGCTCCTATCAGTGCAGCTAAAATTAATTATTCTAATTGGACGGTATTAAATGCAGAGTATTTGATAAACGGTGCTTATAAAGTTAAAGGCGGTAATATTAAAATTAAAGCTAATCTTATAAGCATATATTCGCAAAAACTTTTATTCAGTGAAGTTTTAGAAAGCAGATTAAGTAATGACAGATATCTTGCAAACAAATTCGCAGATGCCGTCTTAAAATTTTTAACAGGAAAAAATGGACCGTTTACTACAAAAGTTTTTTTTGTGGGTGAAAAAAACAACGTGAAAAATATATTTGAAATGGATTTTGGAGGACACAGAGTTAAAAGAATAACCGATAATAACTCTATCAATATATTTCCGTATCCTTCTCCAGATGGAAAAAAAGTAGCCTACATTTCATTTAAAGACGGAGACCCCGCAGCATTTATAAAAAATTTGATTACAGACAGGACAATAAAATTAGATTTACCCGGACCGGCTGATTTTGTAAGCTGGTCGCCTAACGGACAAAAACTTGCTTTAGCCCTGACTCCCGGTCACTATAATACTCAGATATATACTGTTAACGCCGACGGAACGGACTTAAAAAGGCTTACAAATACTTTCGGTATAAACACTTCTCCGTCATATTCGCCAAACGGCGATAGAATAGTTTTTGTTTCCAATCGCGGCGGAGGACCGCAAATATACGTGATGAACTCTGACGGTTCAAATGTACATATGATTTCCTTTAACGGCAGTGATTATAACAGCAGCCCCGAGTGGTCGCCAAATGGAAAAAAAATAGTTTTTACATCGTTTATAGACGGTGCTCTTCAAGTATTTATTATGGATCCTGACGGCAATAATGAACGGCAATTAACCGACACTCCCTACGGATGTCATCATCCTTCTTGGACCAGAGATTCCAGGATAATATCTTTTGATACCGAATTTGGAGGCAGAGAAGAAATATATTTAATGGATACGACTGCAAGCGGAATTATGCTTTTAATGCCGCATATGTTTCCGGAGATGCAAGATTATTATAGTCCTGCTTGGACGCTTAAATCAATTTATTAATGATTATTAATATTTTTTTATCATATAAATTATGATATTATATATATTATATAAATAATTATGGGGATTAAATTATGTCGATAATAAAAGAAATCAGTTTAAATAAAAAACAGATTATTCATTATTTTAAAATTGTTTCTCTATTGTCTTTGTTTGTTTTTACATTTTCTTTTTTATTGTCGGGATGCGCCGAAATGGAACCTGATACGATACATCACCTAAAAATTCAGGTTCGTAATTTAAATAAAAAGGTAGATAGTCTTTCGCAAAATTCAACAGATTCGCAGCAAGCTATTCATCAAGCCCGGTTAAATATTGCAAATCAAGGTTCAAAAATTGAAAACATAAAGTCTCATATGAGCACATTATATGGAAAATATGAAATTATTTCGCATGATATGAAACTACTTAAAGCAGAATTTAGAAATTATAGAATACTTGTAAATAAAGAATTAATAAAATTACTTAAAAAAGAGAAGTTTAAATCTTCTGCTATATCAAAACAAAAAATAAGCGTCCATGCTGTTACTTCAGCAGTTACTTCAGCAGTTCCTTCAAAAATTGCAACAAGCAAAATTAAAATTAAACCCGTACCTAAAATTTCAGCAAAACAGCTTGCTATTAAAAAAGTTTTGAAAAAATATAACATAGCTAAATCTTATTACAATAAGGGTTTATATAAAAAATCAATAATTTTATTTAAAAAATATTTAAATAAATATCCCCAATCTAAAAAAGCAGGCAGCGCAAATTATTATAAAGCAGTTTCTAATTTTAAATTAAAAAATTACCCCGTTTCGATTCTTGAATTTCATAAATTTACAAGACTTTATCCAAAAAACAAACACGTTCCTATGGCAATATATTTACAAGGTGTAGGTTTTTTAAAACTGTCCGATCCTTCGGATGCCGTTATTTTATTTAAACAGGCCATAACTGATTACGGTTCTAGCAAAGCGGCGGTATTGTCAAAGACGGCATTAAAAAAAATAGATTAAAAATAGATTATCTATCAATAAGACTCCCAGAGTGAGTTTATGAATTGCTGAAGAGGAAAAATCAGGTTAAAAAAAGATTGTCAATTAATCTTACTCCCGAGAATTTTATTGCAGATAAAATAATATCACCTTTTTCAGCATATATTTTTTTGTTAAGCAGTTCTTTATCCATAATTTCAATATATTCTATTTTAAATTTATTATTTATCAATTCTCTTATAGCATAACGCCTGAGTTCTTCAGCCGAGTTTCCCCCCTCATTAAACAATATAGCCGTATTCTTTAAAACTTTATAAAAATTACACGCTTGTTTTTTGTCATTCTCATTAAAATATGAATTTCTTGAACTTAAAGCAAGACCGCATTTGTCCCTCATTGTAGGAACAGGTATTATTTTAACGTCTAAAAAATAATCTTCAGCCATTTTTTTTATGAGTATGTACTGCTGATAATCTTTTAACCCAAAAAAAGCAAAATCAGGCTTAATTATTAATAAAAGTTTCATAACAATCGTTAAAACACCCTTAAAATGTCCAATTCTATGTAAACCGCACAACTTATCGGAAAGAGATTCATTGCTTATAAAAGTATCAGTCCCTTTTATTATTGAATTATCAGGCATATATATATAATCTGCTTTTAATTGTTCAAGTTTTTTAATATCTCCTTCAATGTCTCTCGGATATTTGTTGAAATCTTCGGAAGGACCGAATTGAAGAGGATTTACATAAATTGAAACAAAAACTTTTCCAAATTTTAAACCCTCTTTGACAAGGTTTAAATGTCCGTCATGAAGTTTTCCCATAGTCGGAACCAGCGATATTTTCTGGTTATCGGCTTTTAATTTACTGCTTAATGCCTTTGCATCTTCTATTTTAGTTATTATTTCCATTGCAATAAATTTCCTCCCCCCCTATAAAAACTTTTAATATATCTTTTTCTTCTAAATTGATGATTTCATCAAAAACATTAATTTCATTTAGTTCTAAATTTTCAGGAATCTTAAATATTACAAAATCGGCATAAGAATTTTTTTCTAATGTTCCTGTTACAAATGGAATATTTAATATTTTAGCATTATTTTTAGTCGCCATTTCAAATAATTCTTTAGAAGAAACGCCGCAGCCGATTAAATCTTTATCGTTACATTGTATATTTTCATGGTCAATTTGTAAATTATTATGAATTTTTCTTGCATATTTTAATTCATCAAGAATGCTTATTGAATTATTAGAATACAGGCTATCGGTTCCCAATCCTGCGATTATATTATTATCCAATATTTTTCTTAACGGGAGTTTGCTTGATTTAAAAAAACTATTGCTTCGCGGACAATGAATAACGGATGATTTTAAATCTTTGATTGTTTTAATATCATCACCGTTTACCTCGTTAGCATGAATTAATGAAGTTTTTGGGGATAAAATTCCGACGGATTTTAAATATTGAACAGGTGTCGAATATTTTATTCCGTATTTTTTAGAAGGGTTATTAAATTCTTTTAAGTTTAAAGCTGCCAGTAAATTTTCAGATATATCGCCTATACCTT
>DAHXMB010000113.1:0-4684 GCA_027365695.1 Candidatus Acididesulfobacter sp.
TTAATGCAGATTTGACTTAAAAAATTTGACTTAAAAGTTCTCAAATTTTGTTAATAATTTTTGTAGATTTAAATTAATTTAAAATCATTTTCTAAGATCAAGAGATTCTATTAATGATTTATATCTTTCTTCATTTTTGCCTTTAATCAATAATGCGACAAAATTACAGGATAAGTTTCTTAATATGCCAAAATCATATGAAGGGACGTTTAAATGCGGTGAATTTACCGATACGCTTGATGCTTCAGGCAAAATAGTTATAGAAAAAGAAATTTCCGACAATGATGTCGTCAAAATCTCAAAATACCTGCAAGATTTAAAAGGAGATATTATTCAAAAAGCTCCTTTATATAGCGCTAAAAAATACAAAGGCATAGCGTTTTATAAATATGCCAGAAAGAATGAAAACGATGGAAACAATGAATTGCCCGATGAAATTATTAATAAGACTTCGGCAGTTCATATTTATGAATTTGAAATTAAATCTATAGAAGGATTTTTTATTAATTTTATATGCAAGGTTTCCAAAGGCACTTACATTAGAGCTTTTGCGCAAGATATTTTAGATAAATTTAATCTGCCCGTGTGTCTTATTTCTCTTAGAAGAATAAATGCAGGCGGATATGATATTTCTGACGCTATACCTTTTAAAGCTCTTGAAAAAGGAAAAGATTTTATTATAAGCAATTTAATTAATGCAGATTTGACTTAAAAAATTTGACTTAAAAGTTCTCAAATTTTGTTAATAATTTTTGTAGATTTAAATTAATTTAACTTATTAGATTTAACTTAAAAGATTTAACTTATATTTAACTTATTTAGATAAAAATTAATATATAATATTTTAAACTATTTTTTTGGAGGAATTTATTAGATGGCTATTTCAAAGGAAGAAAAACAATCAATAATCGGGAAATTTAAAAAGCACGATTCTGATTCAGGTTCAGTTGAAGTGCAGGTTGCATTATTAACTTACCGCATCAATTTATTATCTGAACATTTTAAAAAGTTCGCTAAAGACCATCATTCAAGAAGAGGACTTTTAAAAATGGTTTCAAAGAGGAGGCATCTTCTTGATTATATTAAAGGCAAAAATGAAGAAAGATATAAATCATTAATAGAATCTCTTGATCTTAGAAAATGATTTTAAATTAATTTAACTATATTGCCATTTAGTTTTATATCAGGCAATAAAAGCGATGGAGATTAAATACAATGGCAAATAACTATATTGTTGAAAGTTTAGATTTAGACGGCAAAAAGATTACTATTGAAACGGGAAGATTAGCTAAACAGGCAAGCGGCAGCGCTTTAGTTACTATCGGTAAAACTAAAGTGCTTGTTACTGCCTGTATAAATAAAAATATTAAAGAAGGAATAGATTTTTTGCCTTTAACCGTCAATTATGTCGAAAAATTTTATTCAGCAGGCAAAATACCGGGAGGTTTCTTTAAAAGAGAAGGAAGATCTACCGAAAAAGAAGTTCTTACTTCAAGATTTTTAGACCGTCCCATCAGACCTCTTTTTCCGGAAAATTATTTTTTAGATACGCAAGTCATTGCAACGGTAATATCAATGGATGAGGAAAACGACCCCGATATGGCTGCTATGCTCGGCGTTTCATTTTCACTGGTATCCTCGGAGATTCCTTTTAACGGTCCTACCGCGGGAGTTAGAGTAGGAAGAATAAACGGAGAGTTTGTTATAAATCCGACTTATCAGGAGATTGAAAAGAGCGACACGCATCTCGTAATAGCAGGTTCAAACGATGCAATAACGATGGTAGAGGGAAGTTTTGAAGAATTAGACGAAGAGGAGATTCTTTCCGCAATAAATTTTGGGCATAGTAAAATAATAGAATTAGTGTCCTTTCAAAATTCTATTTTAGAAAAGTTAGATATTAAAAAAATGGAAATTATCCTGCCTGCTAAGCCCATAGAAATTATAGAAAAAGTCAGGGAAAATATTTATGATGAATTAAAAAAATGTATATTAATAGCTTCTAAACAGGAAAGGAATGAAGCAGTCTCATCGCTTAGAGAAAAAACTAATACTTTATTCAGCGAAATTTATCCTGATAATGAAAATTTAATTTATAGCTTATTTGAAGACATACAAAAAGAAATATTAAGAAATTTGATATTAGATGAAGGCAAGAGAATAGACGGCAGAGGTTTAAAAGATATTAGACCGATAACATGTTCCATCGGCGAAATTCCAATGGCTCACGGTTCTGCAGTTTTTACTCGGGGAGAAACTCAAGCTTTAGTTGTAACAACATTAGGGACAAAATTTGACGAACAAATCATAGATGCCCCTGAAAAAGAATCATTTAAAAGATTTATGATCCATTATAATTTTCCTCCGTTTTCGGTTGGAGAAGTCGCTCCGTTAAGAGGTCCCGGCAGACGTGAAATAGGACACGGTTCGCTTGGTGAAAAAGCCTTAAGATATGTTGTTCCTTCTAAAGACGAATTTCCTTATACCATAAGAGTGGTTTCTGAAATACTTGAATCTAACGGCTCATCATCGCAAGCAACAATTTGCGGAGCAATTTTATCGCTAATGGATGCAGGAGTACCTATCAAATCGCCTGTAGCCGGTATTGCAATGGGGCTGATAAAAGAAAACGAAAAGGTTGCAATTTTAACCGATATTTTGGGCGATGAAGACCATCTTGGAGATATGGATTTTAAAGTTGCAGGGACAAGGAACGGTGTTACCGCTCTCCAGATGGATATTAAGATTGCAGGCGTGACAGACGATATATTACGTAAGGCTTTAGCTCAAGCTAAGGAAGGACGTATTGTTATTCTTGATATTATGATTAAAACGATTAGTGAACCAAAAAAAGAACTTGCCCCTAACGCTCCTCAAATTATAACAATGAAGGTTAAACCCGACAAAGTCAGAGAAATTATTGGACAGGGCGGCAAAGTTATCAAAGGAATAATTGAAAAAAGCGGAGCTAAGATAGATATTGACGATACAGGGAAAATTAATATATATTCATCCGATAAAAATTCTTTAGATATTGCCGTTGCAATAATAAACGACATTACCCAGGAAGCTGAAATAGGAAAAATTTATTACGGCAAAGTCAGAAAAATAATGGAATTCGGAGCTTTTGTAGAAATATTCCCGGGAACGGACGGTTTAGTTCATATATCTCAGCTTGATGAAAAGAGAGTTGAGAATGTATTAGATATTCTAAAAGAAGGCGATGAAGTAAAGGTTAAAGTTATAGACATTGACAAAGCAGGTAAAATTAAACTTTCAAGGAAAGCTGCATTATAATAAAATAAGAAAAGTTGTATTATAATTGTTTTGCAAATTAAGTTCTTAAATTTTTATTACCCTAAAAAAGCAGCATGATTCATTAAACAGTTAAAGGCTATAACTTCAGAGTTTCAACGGCTTTATCGTTGAGGGTATGTCAAAGTAATTTAAGAACTTAATAATTTTTTTATTTGAAATGCTTAAATAAAAATTTATATAACATTATTAATATATATATTTAAGACTATTAATCTATTAAATCTATTAAATAAAATAAATAAAATAAAAATTTATGAGGCAGGTTTATAAAGACATATTAGATTCAGGCGCAACTGTTATAACCGAAAGAAAATCATATTTTGATTCTATTGCAATAGGTTTTTGGGTAAAAACAGGCAGCGCAAACGAACCTTCGGATATCAACGGCATATCGCATTTTATAGAGCATATGCTCTTTAAAGGGACTAAAAAACGCTCATATTTAGATATTGATAAAGAAATTGATATTATGGGCGGCGCATTAAATGCTTTTACAGGAAATGAATTGACTTGTTTTTATACAAAAGTTTTAGCAAAAAATTATGAAAGAGCTATTGATTTACTTACGGATATAATGTTTAATTCATTATTCTCGGCAAGTGAAATTGAAAAAGAAAAGTTAGTCGTGCTTCAAGAAATTATGGGTGCGCAGGATGACCCTTATGATTATGTCCATGACCTTTTTTATAAAGATTTTTACGGCAATTCTCTATACGGAAATCCTATACTTGGAACTGCCGATACAGTACAAGGTTTTGACAGGGATAAAATTATTAAATATTTTAATGAATATTATATACCTAAAAATATTATAGTATCGGTGGCGGGAAACATAGACCATAATAAAGTGGTTGAATCAATAGATAAATTTATAAAAAAATTTTATAAAGAAAACAATAAAGCTGAGCTAAATAATAGCAGTGTAAATAATAGCGCAATTTACGACAATTCGGATAATTTAACCGGCGCAAATAAAAAAATATCAAAAAAATTACGGCGAATTTTTTCATAGCAAAGAATTAGAACAAATTCATTTTGTGATTGGATTTGACGGGATTAAGAAAACAGATAAAGAATATTATATTATGGAAATTTTAAATACCGTTCTCGGAGGATCTGTCAGTTCCCGCTTATTTCAAGAGGTAAGAGAAAAAAAAGGACTGGCATATTCTATTTATTCCAATAGTGTTTTTCATAAAACCGACGGCTATTTATCAATATACGCCGGAGTTGCAAATGATAAATTTAATACGGCAAAGAATGTTATTTTAGATATTGTCAATATCTATCTTAGCTCCGCTTTTTTCAATTATTCCTTTGATAACTTTGCCGCCCTGTCCAATAATTTCTCTGACTTTGTCGGGTT
>DAHXMB010000122.1:0-2818 GCA_027365695.1 Candidatus Acididesulfobacter sp.
TAGGGATGGCTCCGGTTAAATCAATTCTTGAATACTGCATAGACGAAAGAAATAATTACGGCAAAATAACGGTATTATACGGTGCAAGAACCGTTATGGATTTAATGTATAAAGAACCGATTGAAGAATGGAAAAATTCTCCTAATACCGATGTCGTAATTACGGTAGATCCGGGCGGAGAGACACCAGACTGGAAAGGCAGAGTGGGTTTTGTCCCTACTATACTTGAAGAATTGCCTGTTAAAGGAAACAACGCAGTAGCGGTAGTCTGCGGTCCTCCGATTATGATAAAATTTGTTTTAAAATCTTTAGAAAAAATGGGATTTAACAAAGAAGATATTATAACGACTCTTGAAAACAGAATGAAATGCGGGCTTGGAAAATGCGGCAGATGCAATATAGGCAGTGTTTATGTATGTAAAGAAGGTCCTGTTTTTACCGCAAAAGAGCTTGAATCCTTGCCTAACGATTTCTAAAATTTTTAATAATATTTAGATATATTTTTGATTCCCGTCTGTTTTTTATAAAAAGGCGGGATTTTTTTTATTCATAGCTTTTAATTTAATCCGACTTCACCATAATTACTGGCAAACTATTAATATTACTATATTTATATAGTAACACAAATGTCTATGGGCTAAAAAATAAAAAATAAAATGTAATAATATTAATGGGTTATAATTTATAATAATAAAAGTGGTAAAGTTGGGCTAGTAGCTTTTAATTTATTTGCAAATTATTTTTTATATAAGTATACTATTTATAAAATATATAAAATATTGTAATGATTCATGCAAAGCAAACTAAACTAACAAACTAAACTAACAAACTAAAACTAAATTTATAAATTAAATTAAACTAATAAGTCAAACTAATACATTAATCTAAATTAAAATTTAATAGAATAAAAATATAAAATATGAGATTACTTCTTATTCATGCCGATAATTTCAGCTATGGGCTGACAGGAAAAACCCCTATAGCTGAAAAAATTAATACAGACGTCCATGAAAATAATTCTTTTAACGATGTATTGGTGGTTTTTTCAACTGTTGAAAGCTTAGATGCCGATGAACCTGATGAAATTATAGTTTCCGCTTTTCTAGAAATTAAGAAACTGTATAATGAGTTAAAACCTCCGGCTATCATAATATATCCGTATGCGCATTTATCTAATAATTTAGGAAGACCGTCGGATGCCGTTAAAATTTTAGATGAGCTTAAAAATAAACTTGAAAATGAATTGCCTGATGTGCGCATAGAAAGGGCTCCTTTCGGCTGGTATAAAAGTTTTTCAATTGCATGCAAGGGTCATCCGTTAAGCGAATCTTCAAGGCATATAATATCTTCATCGGAAAATAAAATATATAATAAAGATATTAAACAAGCAAAATCTAAAAATAGAGAAGATATTGCAAAAGAAGTTGAAAGCAATTTTTTTATTTTAAATCCTGACGGCAGCGAGCTATTAATTGATATTAACGATAAAAAAATTTTAGACAGCGAAGTGCTGAACAATTACCCTTCTTTAAAAAAATTTATAGCATTTGAAGAGTTTAAAGTAAAAGAAGGCGTTGAACCTCCTTCCGTTGAAGCAATGCGCCGTCTTGAAATAGCGGACCACGAAGAAAACTCGGATTCAGGACATTTAAGACTCTATCCTAAAGGAACATTGCTGTATAAACTTATTTCAGATTGGGCTGAAGAGGTTGCATTGGTTAAACTTAAGTGTATGGAAATAGAAACTCCTCTGATATATAACTGGAATAAGCCTGATATAAAGGGACAAGGGGAGTCTTTTCACGAAAGACATTACACTATAATGGTACCCGATGAAAAAATAAAAGATGATTCCGTTTCAGGCGGTTTTGACAGAACAAAAGAATTTGTGCTTAGATTTGCAGGGGATTTCGGTTTATTTTCTATGATTAAAGATGCAAAGATAAGTTATAAGCAGCTGCCTCTAAGATTTTACGAATGTTCAAAAAGTTTTAGATATGAAAGAAGCGGCGAATTGTCGGGATTAAGAAGACTAAGAGCCTTTACAATGCCCGATATTCACAGTTTTTGTCTTAACATTGAAGAGGGATTCAATGAATATCAGGAACTTTACAGACAATATTCGGATTTAGCCGACGCTATTAATATTGAATATGCGGTAGTCTTTAGAATAGTTAAGGAATACTACAATAAATATAAAGATAAATTAGTCAGTCTTTTAAAATATTCTAAAAAACCTGCTTTAATCGAAACTTTATCTAAAATGAAGCATTATTGGGCATTAAAACATGAATTTCAAGGTATAGATTCCATAGGCGGTTCATGCCAGCTATCTACTGTTCAGCTTGATGTTGCAGATGCGGAAAGATACGGCATTAATTTTGTAAATGAAAAAGGCGAAAAAGAAGGATGTATAATTTGCCATTCTTCCGTCGGGACCATTGAACGCTGGATGTATTTGCTGTTAGAAGAAGCTCTTAAAAAAGAGATACCCGTTTTACCTCTATGGTTAAGCGTTACTCAGGTCAGAATTATACCGGTTTCGGAAAAATATATGGAGTATAGTATGGAGTTAATGAAAAATATTTCTTCTTTTAAAATAAGAGCAGATATTGACGACAGAGCTTTTAGCATGGGTAAGAAAATTATGTATGCGGAAGAGGAATGGATTCCGTATATTTTAGTTGTAGGCGAAAAAGAAAAAACCTCAAATTTACTATCTGTAAGAAACAGATATCAAGATAGAAAAACTATAAATATAACTAAAGACTCGCTTGTCAAAGATATATTATGATAGCCGGAGGTTTTAACTCATTAT
>DAHXMB010000149.1:0-5436 GCA_027365695.1 Candidatus Acididesulfobacter sp.
CTGAGGTACTGCAAAATTTTTTTCAGCGTTATCGCTATGAAAAACGGAAATATTTACAATGTTCAAGATATTAATTACTCTAATTATATAGAAAGCATTTTTGGTAGCCGAAGCATATCTGAAAGAACCTGTATCTGTTAATATTGAAGCATAAAGACATATTGCTATATCTTTATTTATTTTAGATAATACTTTCCGTCTTTCTTCAATTTTACAAGGCAATTCATCGCCGATTTTATATTCTATTTTATTTTCTTTTGCGCCGTAGGCTGCAAAAAGATAAAACAATACTTCTCCTGTTGAACTTGCATCCGAAATAACAAGATTAGCATGTCCAAAATTATCATTAGTAAAATGATGGTCAATATTAATTATTCTATTAATCGTCAGTAAATTTTCATATCCTTCGCCGACTCTTTGAATTTCACCGCAATCCACTACAATAAGCAAATCTATAGGTTCAGCGGGGAATTTCTGGGAAAATTCTTTTGACCAGGGTAAAAATCTTAAATTTAACGGCATTGGGTCTTTATCGTAAAGATATATCTCTTTATCAAGCGATTTTAAAAACATTCCCATAGACATAGCCGAACTTATCGCATCGCCCTCGGGGTTTTCATGAGTTGCAATAAGTATTTTTTTAGACGTCTCTATTAAATGAAATATTTCATCAACATTAGCGGAAAAACTATTAATATTGTTTAAATTATAATTATACATTTATAATTTTTGTCCTTTTATTTTAATCATTATATAAAACATATGCTATAAATTATTGTTCTTAATTATTATCGTTTATTATTTTATTATTATCATTTATTATTTTTAAAATTTTTGATGATTGTTCAATTCCAGGGTCATATTCAAAACTTAAATCAGGTATTAATCTAAGTAAAACTTTAGAAAAAACTTCCTTTTTTATAAAATTTTTTGAACTTTTAAAACCGTTCATTGCTTTTTTAACTTCTTTTTCTATATAATTAGAGTAATTAATATCTTGAACATTGTAAATATTTCCGTTTTTCATAGCGATAACGCTGAAAAAAATTTTGCAGTACCTCAGGTCTTTTGAGATTTCCGCCCTAATAACAGTAACATTCCTAAGCCTGTCGTCATTAATCTTAAATTCTAATACTAATGAAACCTCACGGGCAATCAGTTCTGCAACTCTTTTATTTCTTTCTATCATAATGTTTGTTTTATATATTCAATTTCATAAATTTCTATTACATCGTTAACTTTAATATCATTAAAATTCTCAAGAGATATGCCGCATTCAAAATTTGCCTGCACTTCTCTAACGTCATCTTTGAATCTTTTTAAGGAATCTATATGACCGCTATATATTATAATATTATCTCTTAAAAGTCTTACGCCTGCAGACCGCTTAACGACACCGGACGTTACCATACATCCTGCAACAGCGCCTATTTTTGGAACATTAAACACGCTTCTTACTTCCGCTTTTCCAATAATAATCTCTTTTTCTATCGGAGCAAGAAGACCTTCCATAGCATCTTTAATATCTTTGACTGCATCATAAATAATATTATAATACCTTATTTCTATATTTTCAGTTTCGCTTAAAGCAAGAGCTTTAGGTTCAGGGCGAACATTAAAAGCTATTACAATAGAACCCGTAGCTTTTGCAAGCATGATATCGGATTCCGTGATATCGGAAGCGCCGCTATGAATTGTTACAACCTTAACCTTGTCTGTTGAAAGCTTATTAAAAGATTGTATGAGAGCTTCCATAGACCCGTACACATCGCTCTTAATTATTAATTTAAGCTCTTTTACGTCGCCTGCTTTTATTTTAGAATATAAATTCTCAAGAGTCATTCTGCTTGACGACTTATATTCGCTCTCTCTTCGCTTTAGCTGTCTTTCTATGCTTATTTTTTTGGCTTCTTTTTCATCTTTTAAAACTATAAAATTGTCGCCGGGCGACGGGACGCCTTCTATCCCAAATATTTCTATAGGAGTAGACGGACCGGCCTTTTCTAATTTGTTGCCTTTATAATCCATCATTGCTCTAACTTTAACAAAATATAAACCGCATACCGCACTGTCATTAATATGCAAAGTGCCGCTCTTAATCAAAATAGTCGCAACGGGACCTCTGCCTTTATCAAGCGCCGCTTCTATTACGGTTCCTCTAGCAGGTTTATCGGGATTAGCTTTTAGCTCTAATATTTCTGATTGAAGTATTATAAGTTCAAGAAGTTCTTTTAACCCCTGTCCTGTTTTTGCAGATACTAAAGAAAATAAAGTAGAACCTCCTAAATCCTCGGACACTAATCCATATTCCATTAAACTATTTTTAATTTTTTCGGGGTTAGCTCCGGGCTTATCTATTTTATTTATTGCAACTATTATAGGAACATTTGCAGCCTTGGCATGATTGATAGCTTCAACCGTTTGAGGCATAACGCCATCATCAGCCGCTACGACAAGGATTACAATATCGGTAATCCCTGCTCCTCTAGCTCTCATTTCCGTAAAAGCTTCATGCCCCGGCGTATCAAGAAAAACAACCATAGAATCATCCACCTTTACATTATATGCGCCGATATGCTGAGTAATACCTCCTGCTTCGTTGGTTGTAACATTTGTTTTTCTTATGGCATCGAGCAAAGAAGTTTTTCCATGATCAACATGACCCATAACAGTTACCACGGGAGCTCTTGAAACCAATGTTCCTTCAGGATCTATTGCTTCTTCAAGCGCTACGACCTCATCAAAGCTGACATTTTCAACGGTATATCCGTATTCTGATGTTATAAGCGAAGCTGCGTCAATATCTATAATCTGATTAATTGTAGCGATAATATCTATATCTAAGAGCTTTTTAATAACTTCGGCAGCTTTAACGCCTATCGCTTGAGAAAGTTCGTTAACCGTTATTCCGTTGCTTATCTTAATTACCTTCTTTGATTGTTTTTTTTCCGTTATCAAAGTTGAATTATATTCATTATGGTGTTTATTAAAATCTTTAAACATTTTAAATCTTTTTCTAGGTTTTCTTGGAGCTACATATTCTTTTTCTTCTATAAGGTCTATAATTTTTTCATTTTTTTTAGGTTTAACTATATTCTGTTTTTTTACGATATTTTTCTTTAATGATTTATTTTCCGATAGATCTTTCACTTCATTCAAAGGTAAAACAATCGGTTTTTCTATTTTTGAAATTACATTTGATTCTGATTTATCTTTAGTTTTATCTTGCAAATTTTCAGTACTTTCTATGCTCTCTGGTATATTGTCTTTTATCTGAGCGTTTATTAATTTGTTTGACTCATTATTATTGATAAATTTGCTCTGTTGTTCATTTGTTTTATCTATTAGATTCAAATCAGGCTGATTTAAATCGGGCACGGAAATTTCTCCTTTGTAAATATTTTCCGAAGATACCATATCTTTAGATAATGAATTTGACAAATTTTGTTCGCTTTTTTCCTTATTGCTGTCATCATTGATGGATTCAACTTTGCTTGACCTTCTTCTAATAACTCCTCTAGAAACTCTTCTTTCTTCAGTTTTTAAAGAAGCTTGCGCACTGCTTTCGTTTATTACTTTGTTATTATCTGCCATAGTTTAATTAATTTCCTTGTTTATCCGTTCTTTAAGTTCTAAATCTGATTGCAGTCTATTAAGTAAATCCTGAGCGGATTGAATAGTCTTATCCGCTTTTTTTATATCAACCGATAAGTCGTTTGCTAATTTTTCAGGATTTGCGCCTGCTATAATTTCAACGGTAGAATAACCGCTTTGATAAAGCGACCTTGCAATTATATCTCCCATGCCGGGAATATCCAAAAGCATTTTGTATCCTTCTACATCTTTTTTGGCAGCTTTAGATTCAGAAACAACATCTATTTTATAGTTCGTTAATTTAGAAGTAAGTCTCACATTCTGTCCCTGTCTTCCTATTGCAAGAGACAACTGATCGTCAGGAACAATAACGGTTATAACTTTAGTCTGATTATTAAGTAAAACTTTTGACGGCTCAGCAGGACTTAAAGCATTTGAAGTCAGTTTGGCAGGGTTATCCGAATATTCGATTATATCTATTTTTTCCCCTCTTAATTCATTAATGATGTTTTGTATTCTGAAACCTTTGATACCGACACATGCTCCAATAGGGTCTACATCTCTGCCTGTGCTGTAAACCGCTACTTTAGATCTGAAACCGGGAGCTCTTGCAACCTTCGCAATCTTTACTATTCCGTCATAAATTTCCGGAACTTCGGATTCAAAAAGTTTTATTAAAAATTCGTCTGATACCCGCGAAAGAATAAGTTTAGGTCCTCCTTTTTCCATTCTAATATCTGATAGCACGGCTCTTATTCTGTCATGAGATTTATATGCCTCGCTAAAGATTTGCTCCTGCTTCGGCAAAACTGCTTCGGTTTTCCCAAGATCTACAATTATCATTGATTTTTCAACTTTTCTTACAAGACCGTTAACAATTTCACCTTTTCTCAGATTAAATTCATCAAATATATTTTGATGTTCAACTTCTTTTATTTTCTGAAATATAATTTGTTTGGCAACTTGAGCTTCAATTCTTCCATAAATATTTTTTTCTACTTTAAGACCGAGACTGTCTCCGATATGACTGTCGGCATCATATTCAACAGCTTCCTGAAGTGTAATTTCTGTTTTATCATTCTTTACTTCTTCAGCCACTTCTTTAAACATAAAAACTTCAATTTCTCCTGTTTCCTCGGTATAACGAGCTTCCAAATCGTAGCCGCTTCCGATATTTCTGCGTGCAATTGCAAGTATAGCCTGCTCAACAGCCTCTACGACTAAAGATCTGTCAATATTCTTATCTTTAGACAACTGGTCTATAACTAAAGAAAGATGATCGGTATTAAGTTGCGCCACAATTAAACTCCTTGACTAATATAAAATATAAAATTAAAATTTTTACTCTGCTATTAAATTTGCTTTTTTTATTTGCAAAAAAGGTATTGCATAATTTTCATTATCTATTTCATCATATATTTTGATATTTGCATCTAATAATTCTTTTTCACCGGTTTTATTTGTTATATCTGAAACATCAATAATTTTTCCTATGAAATTTAACCTTCCGTTAATTTTTTTATTCAAAGATATCTTAACACGTTTATCTTTAAATCTGATATAATCTTTTATTTTAAAAATTACCCTGTCTATTCCCGGCGAAGATATTTCTAAGTTATATTTAAAATCAATCAATTCTTTTATATCAAGAATCATACTTAATTCTTTAGAAATATCAGTAAGCTGGGATATATTAACCCCGCCTTCGGCATCAACATAAATTCTTAGAACGACTCCTTTATCTTTTAAAGAAGAAACAAATAAAGACCCTACGATATAGCAGCCGTAATATTTTGCAATATCCTCTGCAAGTTCTTCAATTTTTTTTAACAAATCATCATG
>DAHXMB010000153.1:0-2972 GCA_027365695.1 Candidatus Acididesulfobacter sp.
GCTTCAGTTTGCCGTTAATTATATACAGCCTTTTATTTATATATACCTCTTTTTGTTTATAAGGCAATGTATATATCCAGGCTAATTTGTCGGGTCTTTTATAAAAAAAGGAACCCTTTGAAGTGATAGATTGAGAAAATCCGCTTAAAAATTCTTTTTGTATAAAATTTGCGGCAATAGAATTTATACTTGAATATTTTAATTCTATTTTTTTTATAATCGCATTATTTCCTGATGCATAAGTTTTTTTAGTGTTTGCCGCGAGTAAAATAATAAAAACAAATAAAACTATTAGATATAAATTAAAATAAATTGATAATTTTTTCACTTATTTACTCTCCCCTTATTATTTAGAATTCCTTCGCCCTGCAATCTTTCAATAAGTCTCGCAGCTCTGTTAAAACCGATTCTAAATCTTCTTTGAACAAAAGATATAGAAACATATTCCATCTCGCTATCATTTATTAAATCTAATAACTCATGATATAAATCTTCATCCTGGCTGTTTTCTGTAATTCTATCAAAATTATTAGATTTTTCAAACTCATTTATTAAAGATTCTTTTTTTTGAGAAGGCAAATGTTTTTCTATAATAGAATCAATCACATTTTTTATTTCTTTTTCGCTTACATATGCGCCGTGTATTCTTAATAATTTTCCCTGCCCCGGAGGCATAAACAGCATATCTCCGCTGCCGAGCAATTCTTCTGCTCCGTTTGAATCCAAAATAGTTCTTGAATCTACTTTTGAAGACACTAAAAATGCTATTCTCGAAGGCATATTTGCCTTGATTACTCCCGTTATAACATTGACCGACGGTCTTTGAGTCGCTATAACAAGGTGTATCCCGCAGGCTCTTGCCATCTGAGATAATCTCATAATTGAAGTCTCTACGTCTTTGGGACTGACAAGCATAAGATCGCTTAATTCATCTATGATAATCACTAAAAAAGGTAATACTGGTTTATGATTTTGCTTTAAATATAAATTGTACTGCTCAATATTTCTGACTTTAGCTTCCTGCATATTTTTATACCTTTCTTCCATTTCCCTTACCGCCCAGCTTAATGCCGCAGCAGCTTTTTTCGGATCGCACACAACGTCGGTGGCAAGATGAGGCAATCCTTCATAGAATGTCAATTCTAATCTTTTTGGATCAATCATTAAAAAATTAACTTCTTCGTAAGTTGCTTTAAATAAAATACTTGTAATGAGCGTATTTAAAAAAACGCTTTTGCCCGAACCGGTTGAGCCTGCGACAAGCAGATGAGGACACTTCGCCAGATCAAAAACTGCATTGTTTCCTTTAGGTCCTTTGCCGAGCACAATAGTCAACAATGATTTAGAATTTTTAAATTCGGCAGAATTAATTAATTCAGAAAAATAAACCGTTTCCCTTTTTCTGTTGGGTACTTCAATGCCCACGGCTGATTTGCCCTGAATAACTCCGGTTATCCTTACGGATTTTGATTTTAAAGCCATTGTCAAATCTTCTGAAACCGTTTGAATTTTACCTACTTTAACCCCGCTTTCAGGTTCAAATTCATACATTGTAATAATAGGACCGGGTTCAATTCCTGCGATGCGCCCTTTAATGCCCAGATCGGATAATTTCTTTTCTATTATTTTTGCATTTTGCGTTAATTCAATTTTATCTATTTTTTGTTTACTGTCCAATACTTTAATAGGCAAAATTGACGGCGGCGGAATTTCATTTTCTTTATTTATTATTTGAAAATTTAACCCGCGATCATCTTTAGATTTTAATATGTCGTTTTTATTATTTAAATCTTTATTCTTATTAAAATCATTATAGGGATTATCTTGGGATTTTGTTATACCATTTTTATCTTCAATATTGTTTACATCATTTGTACTATTTATATAATTAATCTTATTAAAATTAAAATCATTGCCTGATTTTTCATTTTTTGCATTATTTGCCGTATCCGGTGATTTTAATTGCACCGATACCGTTTCTGATTGTTTTTTGTTATCAATATCGCCGTTAAACATTTTAATAGGATCATATTTTTGTTCATTTAATTCATTTGATTTATTCAACCTGCTCTCGTATTGATATTCTTCGTCATTATATTCGTTATTTATGTTGCCGTTTTTAGTATTTAAGTTAAATTTATCGCATGATTTTAAACCATTATAATCTTTTTTATTGTTTTTTATATTTGTATTAATTTTTAATTTTAATTTTAATTTGATAATATTTATTATAGTAAGATATTTTTCTTTCAAATTATTGACAAATGACTTTTTAATTGCAGTATGATTATTATTTATAAACTCTTTTTCATTGTTATCGGTTTTAATTTTTAATATGCCGTTAATTTTTGTTTTTAATTTATTCTTTAAATCTTTAAATATTTCCGATACTTTTTTTAAATCGTAATTATCAAACAGTAATAAAAAAACTATCGTATATACAAGCAAAATAATGAGCGCTAAGCCTATTTCTCCAAGCCATCTCTTTCCAAAACCCGATAATTCTTCACCGATTAATCCGCCTCCGGATATACTAAATCTGTGATACGAGGAATCATAAATTATTAAATTTAAAAAAATTAGCGAATTAATATAAAATAATATTAATCCTGCATAAAATTTATAGTCCTTTTTTGTTACTAATAAAATAATTCCTAAAGTTAAGCAAATTAATATCAGTAAAAAGTAGCCGTATCCGAAGAATTGAAGCATCCATATAGACAGATAAGAACCTAATTTTCCGCCTAAATTTATACTATGTTTTGCGGCTATAGAATAAGAGTTTGAAGATATTTGATAGATATTATAGGAAAGTAAAGATAAAAGACAATAAATTGCAAATAATATTACAATAATAGCACTTAAAAAATTTTTATAACGTTCCATATTTAATAATTAAATAATTTTATAATAATCTTAATTTTACTGTATGTTCAATTATATTTTTATAAATATAAATTATTATATTATAT
>DAHXMB010000163.1:0-5400 GCA_027365695.1 Candidatus Acididesulfobacter sp.
AGTAAATAATATATCTATGGGGGACTACAAACGTAATTTAGATAAAAAACACCCGCAAAGCCGCATAAGTTCGTTTATGATTGGTTGATTTAGGGGTATTTTTATGAATTTTTAAGGTTAGAGTGGTGAAGTTGGGTTAACGTAATTTTTGTTTTGCCGTCTAAATAATCCCGTACCGTATTTATGGAATCTTTAATTTGATTTAAATATTTGGTTTCCATTTTTTTACCGCTCCTATTTATATTTTTTTAATTTTTTGTATTATAATCTTTTTTTATCGTCTAAATGATGCATCTCCAATTTTTCTTTTTTGTCCGTATGAGCGCAATAATCCGTTATTTCTTCTTCCTTATCCGACAGCATCATTTTTATCAAAATGATTGACAGGGTTAATAGAAAAAGCGATGAAACTATATAAAAATAAATTCCCAACATTGCCGCCGAATGTTTAGTTTTAGATATATAAACATAGCCCCAATATTTATATTTTGCGTATGCAATCACTTTAGAAAGCATATTTCCAAACTCAAAAGTAAAATGATTTCCGTAAAATAATTTTAAAAATATAAACGGAAACAGAAAACTGAATATGATCAAAAAAACTATTATAGTCGCACGGATTGCGTGATCTTTATACATTTTTATTTTTTAACCCCTTTTGTTTTAACCTTTTATGTGTTATTTTTAGAAATAAAAGATAAACCTTATAGATTCGCAAGTGCTTTTTTAATGTCAACATGCTTAAATTTTAACATTAATTTTATAAGTTCTTTATTGATCATTAACTTCCCGATAGCGTGTCCAGGTCTTAAATTTCCGATAGCGGAAGGCTGAACGATATAATCTTTTGTCTGCCCCGATGATACTACCGTAGTGCCGTGAGTTTCCATCGTACGGGATTTTACCTCTTCAATTTTATATCCGAACAGTTTTGAAATTTCTTCGTTTCTTAATCCGTCCTGAGCAAAAATAATCTTATTGACGGAGTTAATTAATATGATATCTAACAGTGTCGGATCAAATCTGTCGGCATCCGAAAATGATTGAGTTAATAATACTATTTCTATTCCGAAGCTTCTAATTTCTTTTATTATTTTAGAAAAATAAGAAAACATCAAATCGGCAAATTCGTCTATGGCAAGCGTCATTGTGAAATCCGTTTGAGCGGGTTTGGTCAGTCTGATGTACTCAATAATCATTCTTCCGAATGAATTTTCAACCTCAATATTTCTTAAAGATATCCAATTGTCGGCTCTTAAATCTAAGCTGATGGCCGCATCGGAATTTAAATTTTTAGCCAAAGCGTAAGGCTGAAGTTTGTTCATAAAGTTAGAAATCAAAGAAGCGTAATCGGTATTATTGACGATACCTGATAAAATTAAATCTTCCGCTTCCGATAAATAGCTCTTGTAAGTTTTATAAAGATTTTGAATTTTTTCTTTAAATAAAGCTAAAAATATTTTTTCAAATGTTATATTTTCAGTATATTCAATAATAAAAGACAGGGCTTGAAGAGCAAAATTCTGATAAAAACTTTCCTCAGTGGATATTGTTTTAGGATATAAACTGTTCCTCAAAAGTTCTATAATTTCATCTTTTTTTAAACCTTTAAGCGGATTAATCTTTGAATTAATATCATAAATATTGGCTTCGGGCTTTAATACGCGGGCTACTTTTTTTGCTAATTCGTCGCCTTTGCCGTCAATAACCGTTATATTTTTTTTATTCTGCCAGACGGGCAACAGAACGCTTTCTGTTTTTCCGCCGCCTGTAGATCCGAATACTACCGTATGCCCTTTCGGAAAAGGTATTATTAAATCTTCTTCCGTCATCATATTTTTGCCGGTAGCAAAAACAGGTTCCGTTTGCTGCTTAGTTTGAGGTTTTGACGATTTACCAAAAAATCCCATAATGTGATTCTCCTTTAAAAATTATAATTAATAAATATGTCAGATGTTTTCTATAGAATTAGATAATATCTTTCTTATGAAATTAGACAATTTTTATTCCTGCATAATAGCATCATCTTCAAAAATATCTCGTTATTATATTTCTTACTATTATCGCCGGTATCATAAATGCAAAATACGCTCCTATTTCTATTAATACTCTATTGACATTACCGCCGTTTTTAATGTTGTATAGAATAATACCGTGCTGAAATATATCAACTGCGCATAGAACTATAAAAATATTAAGCCCTAACTCTATCAACAAACTAATACTGTGTATTAATGCGCGAACCAAATCAAATAAGATAGAAAAAAAAGATATTACACCTTCAAATGCTATTTTCTGATACATCTGATATTTTTTTGAACTTGGCAGTTTTGATTTAAGCGAAGATAATCTGTCGGTAAAAGATTGAGACTCCATAACTAACTCCTATAGTTTATTTTTTTAAAGAATTCAAATAATAAGCCACGTATTTAACCTGCTTA
This sequence comes from Candidatus Acididesulfobacter sp., assembly GCA_027365695.1. Lineage (GTDB taxonomy): Bacteria > SZUA-79 > SZUA-79 > Acidulodesulfobacterales > Acidulodesulfobacteraceae > Acididesulfobacter. The sequence goes on from DAHXMB010000163.1 coordinate 2,442, forward strand.
TTTGTTAATATTTGAGTGCAATAAATATCCGCCTTGCAGTTTCTGACAGCTTTTTCCGTTTCTTTCAGAGTTAAATGTTTATCGCCCCAATCTGCAAGACTTATAATCCCGTCTATTTTTTGACCTTTAATAAACGAATGACAGCGAACGCATCCGGATTGAAAAACAATATTTTTGCCTTTTAAAATAAGCAGTTTTTTGTTTGTCTTGGCCGATAATTTTGTTAAGGCCACGCTGTCTCTTGCCACGTTAAACAAAAAAATAAATGTAAAAACAAACAAAGATACTAAAAATATCCTGTAAATATGATTCATATTTTAACCTCTCATAAAATAATTACCCTGTACAACTTAATTTGTTGTCTATATATTCCGTCCCTTTTAACCTCTTATAAAATAATTACACTGTAAAACAAAGACGCAATTTTCACTTCAACATCAGCTTTTAACCTCTTTTTAACCTCTCATAAAATAATTACCCTGTAAAACAAAATTTATTATTTTTATAAATTTAATCCCTGCATTATGTCTTTTTCTAACCCTGCGTCTATGTTGTTAAATAAAAATATCTTGCCTCCGGCCGTTTCAAAAGAAACGTCGCCTATTCCCGCAATCTTTTGAATAATGTTGGAATTAAGATGAACATCGGCGATTTGTTTAACCGGAATTATCTGCGAATTAAGAAAAGATGCAATTTTTACTTCAACGTTAGTGATAAAAAGTCTGTTAAAAAACATTTTTATCGCTACGTTATAATAAGGAACAAAAGACACGAACACGATTATTAAAAGTCCCGCCGCCCTTACTTTCGCCGAAGAAAAAATGTTTGAAATTTGCGGAATATCGGCAATGTAAATCACATAGTAATAACCGCCTATTAAGATTGTTAATAATATAAAGCTGAAAAACAAAGAAAGATAAATTAATTTTTTTGATATTCTTATTTCCATTTTTAATTAACGGACTGAATAAAAATCCGCCTCCTTTAATAAAAAAATCTATTAAGTTAGAATCTGTCGGCGCAAATTACAAAAAAATATAGCGATATTATCAAATACCGCTGTAAGATTTTGTATTTGATTTTACATCTTCAGGCTCCGTTTTGGATTCTTCTTTTTTGTTAACCGTCTTATTTGGGGAGACGGGGTTTAATTCTTTTTTTAAAGTTAATTTAGAATTTTCTAAAAACTTGGCGGCGATAATATTCGGCTGCGTTCCGTATTTTTTAGCCAATTCTTTTAAAATTTCATTAACGGATTCCGTAACCGTAATTTTTAAACTTGCTGTTTTTTCTTTAATCAAACTGTCAAACATAGCCATAATTTTAGTCCTCTTTTAAATTAGATAACTGTTTTATTATTTTTTTTAAATTAATATTCTTGGGAATATTTAAATCTATATGATTTAATTTTCTCAAAAGCGATAACGATATTTTAATGAAATGAGAGTTATTAAATTCTGATATCAACTTGTTTAATTCTTCGGATTTGTCGTCTTCTGTTGAAAATTTCTTATTTTTTAATTTATTCAAATTCAAATCGTCGAAGTTTTCTATCATTTCTTTTTTAACGGCATCGTTTTCGGTTCTCGCGACTTCAATCGCTTTCCTAACGTTGTTTCTTTTTATTTTACCTTTAAGTTCTTTTTCCACGCTTAAAAGAGTAAGCATATCGCGAACATGGGTTTTGCCTTTCCCGACGAGAGACGCTATGTTTTTAATAGACATGTTTTCGCTTAATTTTTTATAAGCTTTCGCCAGTTCTAACGGCTCCAAATTTTTTCTCTGTATATTTTCAATGATCTGAATAATAAAAACGTCTTTGTCTTTTATATCGTTCCTCACGACCGAAGCAATTCTTGCCAAACCTAAAAATTTAAAAGCCGAAAGCCTTCTTTCCCCGCATATCAGGTTATAAGATTTTTTATCTTCGCTTTGCTTGACGATAACGGGTTCTATCAGTCCGTGCGTTTTAACGGAATCTATAAGCTCGTCCATTTCAACGCCGGATAAGTTTTTTCTCGGCTGCGAATAAACTATTTTTATTTTATCCACTTCAATTTCCGTTACGCTCTGTTTTTCGTCTAACGCTTTATTTTCTCCGAACCATGAAAGCGGATCCTTTAATTCAAATTTAGACATGTTTGCCTCCCGTGATTTCTTTAGCCAAACTGATGTAATCCGCAGCGGATTTTGAACGATTGGTATAAGAATATATTGATTTGCTCATCGCTTGAGCTTCTTTTAATTTGCTGTCCGTTCTTATGACGGTGTTAAACATAGAACCCGCGAATTTATCTTGCAGCATGGCGTATATCTGATTGGAAAGCGAAAGCCTTTTATTATATCCGACGGCAAGATAGCCCATCATTTCTAAATCGTTGTTGATTTTGGATTTAACCCTGTTGAAAGTATTTAAAAAGTCCGATAATCCGTCGACGGCAAACTTTTCTAAAAGAATAGGTGTGATAACTTTATCTGATGATACAAGAGCGTTTAGGGATACCAGACCTAAAGACGGCGGACAGTCTATTATTATATAATCGTATTCGTCTTTGACATCTTTAAGCGCTTCTTTAAGAATATATTCCCTTCCTATTTTCATAAAGATTTCAAGTTCAACGCCGGATAACGATATGTTGGACGGAGCGAGGTCTATTCCGTCTATATTGATGATAATATCTTTAATGTCGGTCTTTTCCATTAAAACCGGCGAAATTGATTTTTCCGGTTCCACTCTGTCGGTTAAATGCAAAGTAGCGTTTGCCTGAGGATCTAAATCAACAAGCAAAACTCTTTTTGACATTAAGGGCAATGTAAGGGATTTGGCTAAATTAACGGCAGTTGTTGTTTTCCCTACTCCGCCTTTCTGGTTTACGATAGAAATAATCATTTTTTCAATCTCCTTTTTTAAGTATTAATAGGCGTAAAGCGATTTTTTTAAATATATCAATATTAATTG
>DAHXMB010000160.1:0-4848 GCA_027365695.1 Candidatus Acididesulfobacter sp.
TATTATTTTATTTAATAATTTGTCATATATTAATTTAATTACTTTTTTAAATTACTATATAATTATTTGTTAAAGTTAAAATAATAAACCTTCTCTCTCCTATTCCATAAATTATATCTATTTATTAATTTTTAAAATTCATCGTCTGATTAATTATGGCTTAGACCTATTTCTCTAAATAAATTTTCTACACTTTCATCGGTCTTCCATGGAGGCGTAAACCCTAAATAACTTTTTGCTGTTTCTATATCTATGTTTATATTAAGATTTTTTTGTTTTTGCGAATAAAATTTACCTGTTTTTCTTAAATGATGAGCAAGATATAGTTGCTCAGTTTGACCCGGGGTCGGTATAAAAAAAGCTTTTTTTCCGATTTCTGCAACATCCATTATAGTTGTATAACCGGATCTTGAAACTACCATTTTTGACCTGTTCATTAATTCATCTCTTCTTTTTTTTTCAAGAAAAGAATAAATAACGGTATTACCGTAAGTTTCCTTTTTATACTCTCCCGGTTTACCTAATGATACGGCAATATTACCTTTTAAATGTTTCAACTGAGGCAAGATTTGATTCTCTAATATAGTTCTTGTAGGTTCTGGACCTGATATAGAAAAAAGATAATCAATATCTTCTTTAATGTTAATTTGTTCAAAATCAGATAAAATCCCTATATATTTTACTTTATCATTATTAAAATAACGCAAATTATGAGACAAAGCGCCTGATAAAGAATTATTTTCATAATCTGGAATTATTATTTTATTGAATTTATTTAAAAGAAAATGATTTAAGTATTCAGTGATAATTTCAGCAGGCAATATTCTAAAAGGGGCGATAAATCGCGGTTGATGAAATATTAAATAGGACGGGGCATCGTGCGAATAAGAGCCAAACCTTGAATCTGAAATTATTATATCAATTTTTCTTTCTTTAACTAAGTTTGCTACTTCAATATTTTCTTGCTTTATTACATTTAAAATAGCAGGCGCGGTTTTTAAAAATCTTAAAGCAAAACCTGTCTTCTCTGAATAAGGTGAGGGATATTCCGTTGAGGCTATAAACTCGCAATTATTATGGAGTTCAGATTTTAAAAGAGCGAGGCTTCTTCCGTCGGTGTATATAATAACCTCATTTGATTCATTAACCAAACGTCTTATCACGGGCAACGATCTGGTAGCATGCCCTAAACCCCAGCTGCACAGAGAATAAAATATTTTCATATTTTTTCTATATTATCATTATCTTTTTTAAAAAGATGTATTCCATAATTAGGTAGAATAATAAAAGAAAACCCTACAATAGTAAGATTTATAATTCTCATAATAAGGCTAAATGTAAGTCCTATATCAGAACCCATACCGAGCAAATCAAATAATCCTACTTGCGAAAGTTCATAAGTTCCTGCGGAACCTGGTGCCAAGGGCAAAGCAAAAACAAGCATAGACACCGAAAACACAAGAAGTGTTCTAGAAAAACCCATATTTATTCCCAGATAATGAACAAGAAGCCATATCTGCAAAATAAGAATTATCGTAACCAATAAACTAAGAAACACGCTGAGCAAAAGATATTTAACACCTTTTGTAAAAAAAAAATGCATTTCTTTTTCTAATTCGTTAATGTGCGATGTAATCTTAGTTATTATTTTATTTAAAAACTTAATTTTTGATAAATTAATTAGAATTTTTGTAAAAAATCTATTATCTATTATAGGATTTAATAAAAAAAATAATGTCATTATACCGATAAAAATACCTGCAATAAATAAAAAAACCCATATTTCCGGCGGCAGATAAAAGTATTTGAATCCTAGAATAAGTCCGAGATAAATAAATAATAAAAAAACTGAAAATTCTACAACTTTTGATGCAAGTCCTGCAGAAAACCCCTGCTTAAATTCTAATCCTTTTTTTTTCTTAAGTATCAGAGCCATGACGGCATCGCCGCCTATAAATCCTGCCAATAAACCTGAAGGAGCAATATAATTAGCACTAAATCCTATAATTTTAATAAACAACAAATTTAATAAATCAATTTTTACATTATACACATTAAGAGCATTATTTATGGATAATGCAGAAAAAAACAAAGCAAGTATAGAAAAAAAGATTAAAATAATACAATCCTCAATGCTTATATGATCAATTGTTCTTAAAATACTTGCAGGACCTATTATTAGAATAAGAATAGCAATTAGAATCAAACTAACTACTCCGGATATTATAAAAGTCTTATTCAATAAATAATCTCCTTAAAAGTTTATAACTATTAAAATCTTTATATCTCCTCTCTTATATTTTATATAATACTATCAAAAGATTTTCTTAAAGGCAATATTCACAGTTTTTCAGAATACCACATCGGAACACCGCAAAAAGCGCATCCTATCTTTTCTACCTTATGCTCTACTGCAATAGATTTAATTTCTTTTAAAGCCATTTTTCTATATTGTATGGCGTCTTCCGCCATTTTACTTACAATAGTCTTAGCTTCGTCTGCGGAGCATATTCCCGAGTATTCCATAATTACTCCGAAACCGTCTTCTTCTGTTATGGCGATAGCAATAGACGCTGCAATAATTTCATTCTTTTTATCACTGACGATAGAGCCGTATGCAATAGGTACTAAAGAACCTCTGCTATAATTAATTTTACTCACAAACTTAGTGTCTGGGGGCAGTATTGAACTCAGCCTTATAAGATTAGTATTACCTACCCCTGCATTTAAAATAGCTATGTCAAAAGCGTTTAATTTAGAGGTTCCTTCGGAAGCTCCGCTAACCATTGTATATATATCAGGCGTATTTAACAACATGCTTTATTTGCTCCTTTTCATATAATATATATAAAATAATAAATTTTTTATTTACCCATGCCTATAATAATTTCTCTAATCAGTTTTGCGGCAATAGCCGACGTCCTGTCTGATATATCAGTGGGCGGACATACTTCTACTAAATCAACCCCTACTACATCAAGCTGGGAGATTATTAAATATATAGAGTCTAAAAGCTCTCTTGAAGATATTCCTCCAGCCTCGAGATAACCTGTTCCAGGAGCAAATGCAGGATCTAAAATATCTATATCTATAGTTAAATATATAGGTTTATTTTTAAATGAGCCGATAACTTTTTTCAAGGGTTCAAGAACATCATTTTTGAATAAGTGAGTATGTTCTTTTGCAAATTCAAACTCTTCAAAAGAACCTGACCTGATGCCGAATTGATATAAATTTCCTTCTTCTATTAATTCATAGACTCTTTTAATTACAGTTGCGTGAGAATATGTTTCGTTGCTCCATTCATCCCTTAAATCGGTGTGAGCATCAATATGAATAACCGTAATATTGGGATATTTTTTAACATATTGGCTTACAATCGGCAATGTTATAAGATGATCGCCTCCTATGCTTATTATCTTTTTACCGTCTATTATAAATTTATTTGAAATATTTTCTATTAATGCAAGACTCTTATTCAAATTACCCCACGGCAAAACCAAATCTCCCGCATCATGGAATTTTGAATCAATAGTGCCGCTTAATATCGGACTGTAATTTTCTAAGGTGAGAGAAAGTTCCCTGACTTTTTTTGGGGCAAATCTCGAGCCTGGAATGTTACTTGCGGTATAATCCATTGGAATACCCAGAATAACAATATCGGAATTTCCGTAAGAAGTATTGTCGTTAAAAAAAGATGAAGTTTTTACGATTAATTTACTATCATAGTAATCTAATTCTTGTATTCCTATTCCTACAAATTCATTTTCGTTATTCATGGCTTAATTTAATAGCTCCTTTATAAATTTAGGCAAAATAAATGAAGATATATGTATTTCATGTGAATAATATTTAAGATCTAATGAAGATAAATCTATATTTTTATACACTTCATTTATTTTATTAGGTTGATATTTTTTGGAACCCACAGTAAAGCTCCAAAGACCGCTTGGATAAACAGGTATCATAGCATAATACATCATTGAAATTTTATAAATATTACTAATAATATGATTAACATCTTTGATAAGTTTTTTATTAAAAAAAGGGGACTCGGTTTGGGCGGCAAATATTCCGTCCTCTTTTAATGCATTGTATGCCGATTCATAGAAGTCTTTAGTAAACAAACCTTCCGCCGGACCTACGGGGTCGGTAGAGTCAATAATAATAATATCGTATATATTATGAACGGTTTTTAAATATTTAATGCCGTCTTCAAGTTTAACCGATACTTTTTTATTGTCTATCTGAGAGGCAATTTGAGGAAAGAATTTTTTAGATACTTCAATAACTTCGCCATCAATTTCAATAAGGTCAATATGTTTTACAAAATTATTTTTTAAACATTCTCTAATAATACCCCCGTCTCCTCCTCCTATAATCAAAATATTTTCGGGTTTTTTATGCGCAAAAAGAGGAATGAAAGATAACATCTCATGGTAAATAAATTCATTGTCGTCCGTGAACATAACAGCATTATCAAGAACAAGCATTTTGCCGAATTCGTAAGTATCATAAACTGATATTTCCTGAAAATCGGAATTTCCATGATACAAAATTGATTTAATTCTAATTTTAATTCCAAAATTTCCTGTCTGGTTTTCAAAAAACCACGCTTCCATTAATTTTATTTTCTCCTAAAAAAGTTTTTTAATTATATTATATTATATTATATTATATTATATTATTATTAATTAAGGTTTTTAACTATAAAGTTTTTAACTTAAATGAATTTACGGCAACGGATAGCAATTATTATTAAAGGTCATTTTTTTAATAAATTTAATTTTAATAAAATTATTTAATCAATAATTTTAGATTAAATCAATATTTATTTAAATAAAAAAT
>DAHXMB010000193.1:0-2665 GCA_027365695.1 Candidatus Acididesulfobacter sp.
TTAATCCTTTTGAATTAGTTGAATTTATCTCCGGTATTATGACGCTTTATCCGGGAGATATTATTTCAACAGGAACTCCTTCAGGAATTGGAACTTTAAATCATGGAGATATATTTGAAATTGAAATTGAAAATATCGGTAAATTAAAAAACTTCGTAGAATAGGAGAAGAAATGTCAATGAAACAAACAGACGCTATAAATCAAAATTCATTTAAATTTGCAGAAAGATTAAATAAACTGCCTGTTTATCTCTTTGCCGAGATTGACAGGCTAAAGCAGGAAGTCAAAGCTAAAGGAGTCAACGTTATCAGCTTTGGTATAGGCGATCCCGATTTGTCCACGCCTAAATCTATTGTCAATGTATTGAAAGAAGAAAGCGAGATAGATATAAATCAAAAGTATCCTTCCTATGAAGGTCTTCTTAAATTTAGAGAATCCGCTGCTAACTGGTATGAAAAAAGATTTGGCGTTTTATTAGACCCTCAAACGGAAGTTCTTTCCTTAATAGGCTCAAAAGAAGGGATAGGGCATCTTCCGCTTGCTTTTGTAAATCCGGGCGATATCGTTCTTGTTCCTGACCCTGGTTATCCCGTTTATAATGCAGGAACTATTTTTGCAGGCGGAACCCCATATATTATGCCTCTTAAACAAGAAAATGATTTTTTGCCTGATTTTTCTATAATACCTAAAAGCGTGTTTGAAAAAACTAAAATTATGTTTTTAAATTATCCTAATAATCCTACATCTGCTAAAGCCGACAAATTTTTCTTTAGTGAAGTTGTTAAACTTGCAAAAAAACATAATTTTATAGTAGCTCATGATTTTGCATATTCCGAAGTATTTACCGGAGACGGAGATGCTGAACCGGAGTCGTTTTTATCTGTTAAAGGAGCAAAAGACATAGGGGTGGAGTTTCATTCCCTTTCTAAAACATTTAATATGACAGGATTTAGAATAGGTTTTGTTTGCGGAAATAAGCAAATTTTAAGCGGATTAGGAGCAGTAAAGACAAATCTTGATTCAGGAATTTTTCAGCCTATCCAGATTGCAGGGGCATACGGTTTAGATAATGAACTTCAAGTTATTAAAGAAAACAATAAAATATATAGAAAAAGAAAAGATCTTCTCGTAGAAGGACTTGAACGTCTCGGTTATAATGTATATAAATCCGACGTTACTTTCTATGTGTGGGCAAAAGTTCCCGTAGAAGGAACGTCATCTAAAGATTTTGCATTATCTTTACTTAATGATAAAGGAATTGTTGTGACTCCTGGTTCAGGCTTCGGAGAATATGGCGAAGGGTATATCAGGTTTTCATTAACTATAAGCGAAGATCGCATAACAGAAGCTCTTGAGAGAATGGCGCAATAATAATAAAAAAATAAGCAAGTAAAAAAATAAGCTAATAAATTAAATCAAATTAATAAATATATAACTAAAAATATCTATAGGTAAATTTGGATAATAAATTAATAATTTGATAATTTAATAAATAAATTATCAAATAAATAATATAATAAATATTAATTAATGGATATTTATTTTGGCTTAGGAAGTAATTTAGGAAATAAAGAAGTTAATTTAATAAATGCAATTTCGTTAATAAATTTAATAAAATTAGATTGCGGAGGAGTTTTAAAATTAGTCGGAGCTTCAAAAATATATCAAACTTCTCCCGTCGGTTTCAGCGAAGAAGAATGTAAAAGCGGTATTATACCAGTTTTTTTAAATTGCGCAGTTCTTTATAGATTTTATAAATATAAACACGAAAATAATAATACTGATAGCATAGCTGATTATGAAAATATAGGTAAAGATTTATTATTCAAAATTAAGAACATAGAAAAATTAATCGGCAGAAAATTTAACTTTAAAAATAACGGTGAAGTCTTATTTGTTAGGCACATTTCCAGAGAAATAGATATTGATATACTTTTGCTTGATAACATCATTATATCTCTTCCAAAATTAAATATACCGCATAAAGAACTTAAAAACCGCAAATTTACATTAATACCGTTATTAGATATAAATGAAAATCTTATCGACCCTATAACCAAAAATTTATATAAAAATATACTTTCCGATTTTTCCGCAACCGAAGAAGGAATAACCCAATCATTTAAACCTTACGGTGTTTTTAGCGATAATTATTTAAATATTAATAGAATATAAATAAATATTAATAAAATATAATAAATAAATTTACGATGTTATTGTCAAAAAGTTATTAATCTTAATCTGACTTCACCATAATTAACAGCAGCATATTGATATTACTATATTTATGGGGGCAATAAAAATGTCTATGGGGACTACAAAATAAAATGCAACAATATCAATAAGTTATAATTTTATAATAATAAAAACGATGAAGTTGAGTTAATCTTAATATAAAAATATATTAAATATAATATTATATTAAAACAATAATGCTAAAAACTTTTTACAATAATTATAATTGGGTTATTGCATAAATAATCGGCAAGTATATTTTTTTAATTTAAATCCCGATAATATACCACCTTTATTATATAAATAGAAAATTGTATAAAATCTGGAAAACAATATATAAAATATAAACTTATTAAATTAGATCAACAACAATCAAACCGCAAATAATTTAATTATAATAGAAAATAAATTTCTATATAAATTTCTATA
>DAHXMB010000203.1:0-12137 GCA_027365695.1 Candidatus Acididesulfobacter sp.
TTAATCCTATAGAAATGCCTTTTTCTACAATACCTCCATCATCGATAATACCTGCAGTCTGAAAATTTTCGGAAACAGGTATATAACCCGGAAGCGGCATAATATTATCGGTGGCAACATTCCCGCCGGTAGAAATGCTGCCCTGCGCTAACGCATAAACTTTGCCGTTAGGTCCTTTCATAGGAGACATCAGAAGAACACCACCCTGCAAACTCGTTGCGTTTCCTATGGAAGCTACCGTTACATTGATTTTTTGACCCGGAACCGCAAAAGGAGGCAGCTCTGCCGTAACCATAACTGCGGCAGTATCTCTAATTTCATATAATGACGATTCATTGGTATTTACGCCTAATTTTGAAAGCATAGTCACTATACTTTGCTGCGTTACATTTACTCCCCACTGGTCTCCTGTTCCGTCAAGCCCGACTACTATACCATAGCCTACTAAAGGGTTGCTCATTGCTCCGTATACTGAAGTTATATCGCCTATGGTTGCAGCTTCGCAATTATTATTCAATATATTTAATAAAGCGGTATTAAATAAAAGGCTAAATATTAAAATTGAAAAAATTAAAAAATTATTTTTTAATTTTAATACAACTTTTTTTTTAAATGCATAACAATTAAATATTCGCATTTATTTTCTCCGATAATATTGACGTAAAATTTATCTTAAAAAGGCCATAAGAAATTCAAAACACGATACAACCAACCCGGTGATTGCTGCCAATTAACTGGACCTTCTCCGTTAATCCATATTCTTTCATCCGCAATTTGGCTTGAGAGAACCGTATTACCCGGGGATATATCAATAGGTCTTACTATCCCTTTAATTAGAATATATCTTTTTTCCCTATTCAGTGAAACTATTCTTTCGCCTTTTAATTCTAGATTTCCGTCAGGATAAACCCTTACAACTTGTGCCTCTATAGTGGTATCAATCTGACCCGAATCGGAAACTCCTCCGCCTCCGTTAAAACTTTCAACATTAGAACCGCTATAGCCTGTGGGTTTTGACGTGGAACTGCCAAACGAAAAACTTCCTTGCCCCGATGAATTTTTAGATAATGTTGTACCGGATGTATCCTGAGCTTGAGTTTGATCATTAACAATTATGGTTACTACTTCATTTAAAGTAAAAGCGCTATTATCCGTAAATAGATTAGTGCCTGCAGATGTTCCCGTCCATAGAGAACCTGCTATTTGTTTATGTATTATAGAATTTTTTGCGGTAGGCTTAACATATGTCGGCGGAACCATTGATTTAGGAGGTGTTATATTTCCGGCGCATCCGCTCAAGGTAAAAGATAAACCTGTAATCATTATTGCGGCAAATATTATTCTATTTTTATGCTTATTGTTTTTAATTTTATAAATCAGTACATTTTTCATAATCTTTACTTATTTATATATTATTTATATATATTTTTTATAATTTTAAATTTAATTCACCGAAACCAATTTATTTGTTTTTACTTTACCTGAAATAATATTGCCTGATTCGAGATTTTTTACTCTTATAGGCTGACCGTAAGCACCCGCTTGCAGAGCCATTCCGCGCATTTTTATATTTATTCCGTACTTTTTATAAACTATTGATATAATATCTCCAAAATTAATAATTCTTTTTCTTTCCGAGTTTATTTTAGTAATAGGAGTATTTTGAGGTATAAAAATCACTGCTTCTCGTCCTGCCGTTTTATTTAAATAAAAATTATATCCTTCATAAATGTCTGGAATATTAATATTTCTAATTTTCAACTCTTTTTTATTCAGAATCTGAAATTTTCCTACAGGACATGAAGAAATAACAACCGGTGCGATTATTGTATTATCAAATTCGGCATAGAATAATTTAATAAGTTTGCCGTTTCTTTTGTTTATTAGTTTAATAACGGCTGTATGTATTCCTGCAAAACCTTGATTATAAAAATCGTATTTTATAAAATAATTCTGCATATTGATTTTATTAAAATTATTTATAGATAATTTAAAATTTGAAATATGCATATATTTAACATAATTTTTATAGCCTGAAGGAATACTGTTTAAAAAAGATTTCATTATATTATTTTTTAAACTCTTTAACGAAAGAAAATTTTTGCCTTTAATTTTGCCTGCCGCAATCACGGATGCGTGAGCATTATTGGCGTTAGCATAAAGAAAAAAAGATAAAAAAAACAATATAACTAAATTTAAATTAAATTTAAATTTAAATAATTTATCCCTTTTATATAAATTTAAAATCATGATTATTCCCTTTTATCCTGTAAAAAATATAATTACGGTATCAAAGATGCAGCGGTTTGAAGCATCTGGTTTGCAATAGTTATAGCTTTTGAATCTATCGTATAAGCATTTTGCGCCGTAATCATAGATACCATCTGTCCTACTAAATTAACGTTGGACATCTCTAAGAATCCCTGCTGTATAGTTCCTAAACCGTTTTGACCGGGCGTTCCGACCTGAGGCACGCCTGAAGCGGACGTTTGAAGATACAAATTGTGCCCTATACTATTCAAACCTGCAGGATTAATAAAATTAGTCAGCGTAATCGTTCCGACCTGAACAGGATTAGTTTGGCCGGATACAGCCGCCGATACAGTGCCGTCCTGAGCTATACTTATAGAAGTGGCATTCGGAGGGATAGTAATAGGCGGAACTAATGTATAACCTGTTGCGTTCACCAATTGCCCCTGCGAATTAGTCTGTAAAGTTCCGTCTCTTGTGTATGCCGTTTGACCGTTTGCCATCTGCATCTGAAAAAACCCCTGCCCTTCAATTGCTAAATCAAGCGGATTTGAAGTTTGTTGTAAATCTCCCTGAGTAAATTCTTTTTCAATAGACGAGACTTTAGATCCTAATCCTAACTGAATTCCTGTCGGAACTTGAGTATATTCGGACGAATATGCTCCCGGAGACTTTATCGTCTGATAAAAAAGGTCTTCAAAATTGACTCTTGATTCTTTATATCCCGTAGTATTGGTGTTTGCAAGATTATTTGCTATATTGTCTATTTCAATCTGCTGCCCTTCCATACCCGTGGAAGCAGTCCATAATGCTCTCAATTTGTTCTCTCCTTATACATAAATATAATTCATCTAACAATAGTATGTTATATAAATTATAAAATTAACAATACCTTCAATGATGTCAAACTACCGCATAAACTTAAACGATAATAATTGCAAACATGCGGCGTCAATTATATGCAAATTTATATGTAAATTATAATTATAAACATCGTTACAGATAATAAGTAGTAAGATGCGTATTTAAACTGCGGCTCCTACGGTATTTATTGCAACATTGTCAATTTGAGAATATGATTTTAAAACATTATTCATTGTAGATTTAATCTGGCTTATACTTATAAGTTCAACCATACTTTGAATTTCATTGACGTTAGATTCTTCCAGATATCCTTGTTCAATTTTTGGATTTTTAAGCAGCACGGGTTTTCCCGACTTTTTAGTTTCTGAAAATAATGTATTGCCGTTTCTAGATAATAATTCAGGATTTTTAAAATCAACAGTCATTATTTTGCCTGCATATTGTTCTATATCATGCGTGGGATCTAAAACATTCACAATTCCTTTATGTGTAATAGTAACATCCGAACCTCTCTGGTTGATATTTACGGGTTTGCCGTCTGTGCCTAAGACAAGATATCCCTCTCGCGTTACAAGCTGATAGTTAGTGTTTATAGAAAAAGAACCGTTTCTTGTATATTTAATTCCTTCCGGTGTTTTAATTACAAAAAAACCTTTGCCTGAAATAGCCATGTCTAATTTGTTTCCTGTATGTTTTAACGCTCCTTGAGAAAAGTTGTTATAACTGTATAGCATAATAGGATATTGATTATCTGCAAGAGGTTTTTTATCGCCTGAGTTTACGGCGCTGATAGCTTTTTGGGATAAAAAATCGCCGAACACCGAACCTTCGCTTTTATATCCGACGGTATTTATATTTGCAAGATTATTAGTAATAATATTCATTTTTTTGCCTTCCGATGTAATTCCGCTTAAGTTAATATACAATCCGCCGTTCAATTTTAAATCTCCTTAAAAAATTTAGTATTTTTTTTGTCAGCATTTTTTATTACATATTGTTGCAATAAGTATGCCATTTAATTCAGGAAAAAATTTCTCTTATTTTTAAATAAAAACGGAAAAAATTACCGATATTAAATGTAATTTTATTTTTAACTTTATTTATTTTTAAATTGATATTATATATAAATATAATTTATAATGTTTAAGCAATTATATTAAAATATAAATAACCTGGATGTCTATGTTCGATTTAAAAAAAATTAAAGAAAATCCTAATGTCGATATTATTTCTCGAAGTAAAGAAATAGTAAATATTTTAAAAAATTTTGCCCAAACAAAAAAAAATTTAATAATTTACCCTTTTGTTCTTGATTTGCAAACTTCTGCCGATAATATAGATTATTCTACCGATATTATTGAAGTTAACGACGATATTATTATGATTGATTCTTTAATGCCTGAAGACGGTAATTTAAAAATGCTGTCTTCAACTTATCTTAAAGCTAACTTTAACTTTAACGATAAAGACCATTATTTTTTATCTAAACTTTATAATTTTGCGGAAGATAATGATTATTTTAATTTTAACATTTATACGCCGTTAGAAATTTATTCAATTGAAAAAAGAAAATTTTTCAGAATAGAACCTTCTATGTCGGAACCTGTAAAAATTTCATTTTTTTGGATAAATAGATACCATAACTTTACAGTTTATGATATTTCAGGTGAGGGGTTTTCTTTTTTATCCTATTTTTATTTTGAAAAACATACGGTAATAGAAAATATGAAATTAGAATTTCCTGACCTTCCTTCTATTACAGTAAGGGCTGAAATAAAAGCTTCTGTAAAAAAAGATACAAAATACAAAATAGGAGTGCAAATAATTAATTTAAAACCAAAAGAACAGGATATAATGTTTAAGTATATATTTAAAAGGCAAAGAGAAATAGTGGCTAAAGACAAAGGTTTATAAATAAATCTATAAATTAAGAGTATATTTATATTTTATTATTTAACTTATATATAAACGCAAAAATATGTGCTATTATCTTGTAAAGTTCAGGGGGAACTTCTTCGTAAATTTCAAGTTTGTCTATAATTTCTGCAAGACCTTTGTTTTCTATTATAGGAATATTATTTTCTTTTGCTATGGCTTTAATTTTTTCCGCTAATTTACCTTTTCCTTTCGCTATTAAAACAGGAGCTTTGTTTTTATCTTTATCGTATTTTAACGCAACAGCCGTTAATTCTTTATTATGCTTGTTCATTTATTTATTATATTTTTTCCATAGTTTTTTATTTTATTTAGATTAATTCTTTATTATGCCTGTTCATTTATTATACCGTCAAATTCTTCATTAGAAATATTTTTATTAAATCCGATATCTTTTAAAGTTATATTATCTTTGAGCAGCTCTTCTTTTAATATATTAATATTTTGTTTTATTAACATTTCTGCAGTTTTTGAATATGTTTTAAAATTTAAAACTAAATTGCCGTTAAAATAATAAGAAGACAATTTTAAAAGTCCGAGCGGTTTAATTTGAATTTCAACCATAAAGAAATAACCGTAAGAATTCAATTTATTTTTCTTATTTGAATCCCTGTTAATATCTTCTTCTTTTCGGGAAACTATAAACACGGATGCAAAATCGCCTGAATTATTTAAACCGAAATTTAAAATTAATGTATTATTTTTAATATCTGCAGTTAAATTGTTGATATTTATATTTAAATTTAAATTGCTATCCGCAAATCTTGTAAAATTTTCTTTAATTAAACCTGTTATATTTTTAATCGCTGCATTAAAAAGATTTAAGTTATTTTGATCTAACGATTCGTTAATTATTTTAAAAATAATATTACTGCCGTTTGTAGATTCTGCGCTTAATTGCAGTGTAAAGTTTTCTCCTGATTGAGAGTTTGCTGCAGCTGACGCTTTAAACTCGTTATAAACAGATTCAGGTATTACGGCTTTAAATAATTTTCCTTTAAAGGATAAAATTCCGATAAATAACGAGTCGGATATTTCTGCATCTATTAATTGAACATCAATAATATCATTAGGTTTTATTGAATCTAATAAATTAGTTAAGCTTTTATTTATTAATATTTTTGATATATTAATGTTCGTATCAGAGTTTACTTTACCAATAATATTGTTTTGCGGTAAATTCATGCGGTAAATTTATAAGTTAAATAAATAAATTAAGCATATTTCATAGTAATTATATTTAGACCATAATATTAATATGATGAAGGGTATTATTTTCTGCGCTGTCTGCATCGGTTTTGGTTTGTTCTTGCTCTTCTTGTTCTTCTTCTTTATTTTCTTCAGAATTACCGTAATTTTCGTCAATAGGCTCTAAAACTTCATTTGTTTCTATTACCGTATCTGATTTTTTTACTCCCGCATTGTCGTTTTTTTCTTTAGCAATACTGTTGGAATTTATTGCAAAAGCTTGAGGAGTAGAAGCTACCTTTTCTACTAAAGAAGCATTAGTTATAATTTGCTGAATTTCTATTATGCCTGCCATGTTTGATAGGTAAAGCCGATTTATTTATTCATAATCTTAAATAATTATAAAGGTTTTGTATTTCAATTATTGAATAAAATTTACCTTCTTCATTTTCATATAATTTGTAAGTCAAATTTTTTGAATTTTTATATTTAATAATATTTGGGGTTATCAGTTCTTTATTTTTTATTTTTTTTATTGAGCCTGCAGTATCTGTGCATAAACCGAAATTTTCTTTATTAAAAGAACATATTACTATATATTTAAATCTATTTTCATTAAATAAAGCAAGTTTATTATAAGAATCGTAAGTATAAGAATCATGAGAGTTAACGGCAAAAAAATCATATACAGGAATGGCGATGCCTCTATGACTGATTAATCCTAAAAGCTCTATTTTATTCGTGTATAACTTAAAAGGTTTTATATATCTTATAATTTCAATTATATTCTCTATAGGAAAAGAAAAATAAGAATTATCAATATTTAAATTTAAATATGTAATTTCTTTTTCAAGATTTGTTTCAAAAACAAGACTGTTTAAAATTTTATTATCTATATTATCATCGGGGGTTAATATTTTTTTAACTGGATATGTATAAATTCTGGCACCTTCTTCTTCTAATTCTAAATCTTCGTCATTTTCGGAATTTACAGAGAATATTCCTTGGTTTAACTTAACGCTGTTTAATGATATGACGTTAGATGCGGATTTTGCGGTATCATCTTCTTTAATAATATTATCTATATTGTCTATATTATCTATAACTAAAAGTTTATCAATCCATGGAGTTATAAGGTCAGGTTCTTTTGTAAAAGAATTTTCTGCTACAAAAATGTTTTGCATTTTATTCCCCTCCTTTTGCCGAAGCGTTTAGAATCTCGTGGGCGATGAGTAAATAATCAATAGACCCGCGAGACTTGACTTCATAATAAGTTAAAGGTTTTTTAATAAAACTTGCATCTTTAAATTTTGTGTCTGCATTTATGAAATTATCAAAGCTGTTCTCTTTGTAATGATTTTTAAAATAATTCAAAGACTTTAAAGATGAATTGGTTCTTTTATCGAACATAGTTATTAAAAGTTTGTAATCACGCTTTACATTAAGCGCTTTTTCCACCTTTTGTATAGTTTTTATAAGCAATTCTACCCCTCTTACCGATAAATAATCAGCTACTACAGGTATTATTATACCGTCGCATGCTGCGATAGCGCTAATTAAAAGCACGCTCAACGCAGGAGATGAATCTATTATAATATAATCGTAATAATCAGGCAAATACTTTAATTTTTCTTTTAATTGCAGTCCTCCTCCGTTAGAAGCCGATAGATTTGATTCTATTTTTGCTAGATTAATATTGGAAGGTATAATGTCAATACCTCCGCCACCTTTAATTTTATATTTTTTAATAATAAATTGTTCAATATCCGATGTTTCTGAAACAAGCAGACTGCCTATAGAATTTTCAACCATTTCAGGTTCAATGGCTAAGTGATTAGTCAAACTTGCTTGAGGGTCAATATCTATCAATAAAATATTTTGTTGTAAAATAGATAAAGAACTCGCAAGAGTTAATGCCGTAGTAGTTTTTCCAACCCCTCCTTTTTGATTTGCAATTGCATAAATAAACGGTCTTTTTTTACAAATCATAAATATTTTATATGATTATTTATTTGATAGTTGACTCAATTAAATTATGCTCGCCCGTTGTAAAAATTTTATCTATATCAAGAAGTATAATAAGTCTATCGTCAAGTTTGCCTACACCTTTTATATAATCGGAATCTAAACCTGCAACAAGCGGAGGCGGAGGCTGAATAGTATTTGAGTTTATTCGTAAAACCTCGGATACGCTGTCAACTATAAGACCTATGGTTTTACCCAATATATTTACAACAATAATCCTTGTGTCTTTCGTGGATTCTTTTAAATTTAAATGAAATTTTTTCCTTATATCTACTATAGGAATAACTTTACCCCGCAGATTTATGACTCCTTCAACAAAATTTGGCGCTTTAGGAACTTTAGTTATCTCTACCATCCTGTTAATTTCTTGAACTTTTAATATGTCTAAAGCAAATTCCTCGCTGCCTAACGTAAATGTAACTAATTGCATTATTTCGTCTGAGCCGGCATTTTCATCGGCTTTTTTATCTTTCGGCAAATTAATTGTTTCCTGCTCCATAAAAATAAACCTCCGGGCTAATATTTTTTATATTTATTTATTTATTTATACTAATGTATTTTAAAAAAAGACGTCAGTTTTTCGTTTTTTTAATATATTATAATAATATTGCACATGTTATGCAGAAAATTAATCCGACCTATTTTTCTGCCGTTTCTAAGCAGCGTTTTTAGCTGTGTGATTATTAGATTCCTACTTACTTTCTTTTATAATTTCTTCCGCTATTTTATATATAGGAAGAACTTTATCTACTACACCTGCATCTACGACTGCTTTAGGCATACCGTAAACAACGCATGTAGCTTCGTCTTGAGCAATAGTGCTGCCTCCGTATTTTTTTATGGCAGCCATTCCGTCTAATCCGTCAGAACCCATTCCTGTAAGCATAACGGCAATAGATTTTTCATGATATTCTTCGGCGACGGATTTCATCATTACCGTAACGGACGGTCTATTAACAAGATATTTTGGTTCTTCGGAAACGAATATTCTCATGCTGCCGTCCCTATCATCTTTTCTAACACCGAGATGTTTATCTCCGGGAGCAAGATAAGCCACCCCGGGTTTAACAATTTCATCTCCGACGGCTTCTATTACTTTTATATGTGAAATACTTGACAGCCTTTGAGCAAACGGACCCGTAAAAGCCTTTGGCATATGCTGAACTATTAGTAATGGAAGCGGAAAATCAGCTGGAAGTAAAGGTATGACTTCCTGTAAAGCTTTCGGACCGCCCGTGGAAGAGCCGATAGCTACTATCTCTTTTTTAGAATTAGAATATGATTTATTATTTAAATTAATATTGCTATTATATGATGTTTTACCTGAATTATCGACATTTTGTATTTTATTTTTATTTATTTTATCTATAATTTGTTCGTTATTTTCAAATGACGGTTTTACCGATTGAACCCTATAAATAATTTTATGGGCAGAAATAGCTCTGATTTTTGAAATTAAATCATCCCTAACTTTTATAATATTTAATGAAACATTTGAAAGATTTTTAGGTATATAATCTGCAGCGCCGTAATCTAACGCGTCCAATGTAGCTTTAGCCCCTTCTTCGGTAAGTGAACTCAGCATAATCACAGGCAATGGATTTTTTTCCATTATAATTTTAAGAGCCGTCAGACCGTCCATTTTCGGCATTTCAATATCCATTGTGACAATATCAGGTTTAAGATATGCTACTTGTTTGACGGCATCTTCCCCGTCTTTTGCCTGACCTACGACTTTTATATCGTGTTCATCTTCTAGCAAAGAAGATATTGCCCTTCGCATAAATGCGGAATCGTCAACAATAAGAACTCTTATAATTTTTTCAGGCATCTAAATTCTCCAAGCATAAACTAAATATTAAAATTACCTTCCTTGTAAAATATCAATCATTGAAGCAACATCCATAATAAGAACAACTTTTCCATCGCCTGTAATAGTCGCTCCGGATATACCTTTATAGCCAAATTGATAATCCCCTAAAGATTTTATAACTACCTCTTCCTGTCCGTAAAGCGTATCTACTACTATGCCTATTCTTTTTTCCGCAAGAGCGACGACAACTACATATACTTCTTTATTTGACAAAACTTTTGTATTCCCTGCGGATACGCTTCCTGATTGCAAAGATTTGCTTTTGACGCTTTCAATACTGAATTCTTCACTTAAACGCAATAAAGACAAAACAGATTTTCTCAAATTGATTACTTCGTGATTATCTATAGTTTGTATTGACGATTCTGATATCCTTAAAGTTTCTACAACCGAATTTAAAGGAATTGCAAATACTTCGTCTTCTATTCCTATGATTAGCGTCTGGATTATTGCTACGGTTAAAGGAAGTTTTAGAATAATATCTGAACCTATGCCTTTTTCAGATTCAATATCTATAATACCGTTAAGTTTTTGAATATTAGTTTTTACGACATCCATCCCGACGCCTCTGCCTGAAATCTCTGTCACTTTGTCTTTAGTACTGAAACCCGGAGCAAAAATAAGACTTAATGCATCTTTATCTGAAATACTAAAAGCTGTTTTCTCGTCAACCAACCCTTTTTCAATAGCTTTTTTTCTTAAAATATTCGGGTCCATACCTTTGCCGTCGTCGGAAACTTTTATAATAATGTAATTTCCTTCATGTTCAGCCGACAATTTAATTAATCCTGCTTTTGGTTTTCCGGCTTTAATTCTATCTTCAGGCATTTCTATGCCATGGTCTATACTATTTCTTATAAGATGAACAAGAGGATCGCCTATTTCTTCAATTACCGATTTATCTAGTTCCGTGTCTTCCCCTGCGATATTTAATTCTATTTCTTTTCCTAATTCTTTAGACAAATCTCTAACCATTCTCGGAAATTTGCTAAATACTTTTTTAACAGGCTGCATTCTTGTTTTCATAACTGCAAGCTGTAAATCCGTAGTTATAAGATTTAAATTGGAAACAACCTGCATTAAACTTTCCGTAAATTCATCTTCCGGATATTTAAGTTCTAATTTGGAAGCTATATTAAATATTCTATTTCTAGACAACACTAATTCACCTACTAAATTCATAACATTGTCTAATCTTTCAATGTCGACTCTTATAGTTGTTTCAGCATTCACAGAGACAGCAGGATGTATTTGAGGACGCTGCGGAACTATATTAGACAATACGGGGGCTGACGAAGCAGATTTTTTAATTTCGACAGGCATATTTGGCGGCGCTGCAAGCGGAATTTGCTTTTCCATGTTGGTTTCATTAGAAATAGATTCTATTTCTAATGATTCTTCTTCTTCTTTTTTTTCTATTTCTTCTTTCTCTTTCTCTTTTAATATTTGAGAGAGCTCGTCGGAGGACATTAAATTGTCTTCTAATAAAATATCTCCAAGATTTCTGACTTTTCGCTTAGGATGTTTTTCGTTGTTTGCTTTATTAGTCAGATTTAAAGTTTCTTTAAGTTCTGTTTCTTCAATTTTATTATCTTTACAATATTTATAATCAGAGTTTTCTTTTCTTTCAGTTTTTTCTTCGTTTTGTTGTTGAATTTTTATTTCTGCTTCTGTTTTTGCTTTTTTTTCTACATCTTCTGCAGCGGTATTTTGTTCGGCAACTGCAGCTGTATTGCCGACTCCGTCCTCATTTAATGCAAGCAAATTAAGCTTATTAATAATTTCTGCGTTGTCAAAATCTCCCTCTTCGCCTGTATCATTAATATTTCTAATCATAAACGTTAAAATATCCATAGTTTTAAGTAGATAATCCATCATACCCGAAGTTAGTTTAATTTCACCCTGCCTTAATCTATTTAAAATATTTTCGGCGCTGTGCGCAAGTTCAACAACAAAACGAAGAAAAAACTGAAAGAAAAGAAAACTCTGATTATAAATATTG
>DAHXMB010000232.1:0-2942 GCA_027365695.1 Candidatus Acididesulfobacter sp.
CTAATATTGCATAATTTCCTACAATACAATCATGAGCTATATGGATTGACATCATAAAAAGATTAAAATTGCCTATAACGGTAACTGAATTACCTGTTACCGTACCCGGATTAAAAAGTATCAGTTTGGCGGATTCTACAATCCTTGAACTATGATATTTTAATTCTGATTTTCTTGAACCCGGTAAAAACGAAATTATAGGATAACACCTTTTTTCTAAATTTCTATTATCTATATTATCTATCTTATCTATCTTTATAGTTTTTTGTAATTTATTTAATCTATATTGAAGCGGATTCCCGAAATAGTAAACTTTTATACCTTTCTCTTTATAGATATTTATTTCAAAAGGAAATATAACTATCACAAATTTTATGTATTTTTTTATAAAATATATTCTTTTATATCTTGAAGCCCATATTTTTGGTGGGACATAATAAACAACAGGAATGTTTAATTGATGCGCATACTTCGCAATTTTAAAATTAAATGTAGGAAAATCAACTAAAATTATCAAATCAGGTTTGTTTAGTTTAATCCATATTAAAATACGTTTCAATATTTTTTTTATAACTGAAATTTTTAAAACGACTTCAATAAAACCCATAACAGCAAGCTCGTTTAAATCTGCAATAATTTCCGCTCCTTCAGATTTTAAATTTTCGCCGCCCATCGCATAAAAATCGGCATCGGGCTTAACCTTCTTAAATTCTTTAATTAAACCGGATGCAAGCCAGTCTCCTGAAAGCTCTCCTGAAACTATTAATATTTTTCTCACTTATTGCTTTTTTGAAATTAAATATGTTTTGAACATAAATTGATTTGATACAAATTGATTTAAAGATTTTTATTTAAATCAATAATTTAATATATATACGAACAAATTTTAGTATAATATTGTTTTTATAGGAAATTAAATTACATAAACCGCGATACCGTAATCATTAGATTTTTTAATAAATTCCTGTTTATTAATTATTATTGTATTTTTTTCAAAAGCTAAACATTTACATTGTGAATCGTTCATCACATCTAATGTGCCGGCTCCGACCGCCGGTATATCAAACCTCAAGTCCTGGTTCGGCTTATTTACTTTTACTACAACAGCACCGCCGCAAGCGAATTTTCCGCCTCTTAAAATTGTTTCGTCTGTTCCTTCAATAGCTTCTAAAGCCATTACCGATAAATCTTTAACAACTGCAGTCTGTCCTATATCGGCTCCTGCTATCAATTTTGCGGCATCATATCCAAAATTAATATCTGCGAACTCTTTTGATGACGGTTTGCGGGCTGACAATGTTCCCGTTTCAGGAAATATTGAAGATAAATAATTAGTTTGAGGCACTATAGTTAAACCTTCTTTCTCCATGTATTTGCATATAGCATTTAAAATAGTATCGTCTTTTTTGTCTTTAAGAGACAAAAAAAGAGTGATAGCTTTTAAATCAGGCTTTATTTTTTTAAACATTAAAGTTTTTTTAACCTTCCCCGCCATAATAATTTCATTGACATTTTCAGATTTAAAAAACTTTATAAGTTTTCCAAGCTCACCGACGCTTATATAAATGATAGAATCTGCATAGTCTTTCAGTTTTTCTCCTGCTTCTTCTTCAATGGCGCAAACACAAACATAGAAACCTAAAGATTTAAGCTTTTTTATATATAAAAGAGGAAATTCTCCATATCCTGCTATAAGACCTATCCTTTTTTGATTTATCATTAAAATTATAATTATTAAATTAGCTAATATAATACATATATAAAATTTAAACTATTTAAACTTTAAACTAAGGTCAACATTAAATTAATAAGCGAACACTGTAGCTTTAATCTATCAATATTATCTTTATCTTGTTATGCCGCGTTTAGAATTTAATATAAATTCAATAAATTTTTCTACAATCGGAGTAGTATTTATTTCACTTTTAATTTTATTAATAGCATTTTTAATTGTCAATTTAGATCTATATACTATTTTATATGCATTTTTTACATCATCTATTTCTTCTTTTGAAAAACCTCTCCTCTCAAGACCTATTTTGTTAATGCCGTAAATCCTCGCTCTATCGCCTGATGCAATTAAATATGGAGGAATATCCTGAACCACCATCGTTCCGCCTGAAATTAAAGCAGATTCGCCGATTTTTGTAAATTGATGCACGGCGCATAAACCTCCGAGTATAGCAAAATCGTTAATCTCCACGTGTCCTGCAAGAGTTGCATGATTAGCTAATATTGCATAATTTCCTACAATACAATCATGAGCTATATGGATTGACATCATAAAAAGATTAAAATTGCCTATAACGGTAACTGAATTACCTGTTACCGTACCCGGATTAAATGTAGCATATTCTCTAATTATATTATTGCTGCCTATTATCAGTCTTGTATTTTCTCCTTTATATTTTAGATCTTGAGGGACTGAACCGATTGACGCAAATTGAAATATTATGTTATTATCGCCTATTTCCGTATTACCTTCTATAACGACATGGGAAGCAATTTTATTATTTTTGCCTATTTTAACATTATCTTTAATTACACAATATGGACCGATATTTGTAGAATCATCAACAGTTACATTTTCTCCTATTATCGCAGTTTTATCTATCATAACCTAATAAATATTTTTAATTTAAATTAATTTATTCTAATTTATCTGAATTACATTATTTATGTATTTATTTATTATGTGCAACAAAAGATGCCATGAAAGATATGCTGACATATTTTATGGGAATTGATAAAGCAAGATTCAGAAAACCTATATTTCCCGGTAGTACTATAAATCTAAATGTCGAACTTATTAAGAAAAAACAAATGATATGGGTATTTCATGGTACGGCATCAGTTGATAATATATTATGCTGCGAGGCAAATCTTATGGCATCTTTTGTTGCACATAATAAATAAATACATAAATAATGTAATTCAGATAA
>DAHXMB010000038.1:0-4693 GCA_027365695.1 Candidatus Acididesulfobacter sp.
ATATTATAAGAAGCGACAGGGCCTAAAAGATATGTCAAAGGGGCAAATAAAAAACTGAGTCCTATAACCGATGTTGACCATGCAAGATTAAATCCTTTCGGCGCAAAAAAATAGTGCGTAAAAAGTAAATTCAAGTGGTGAATTAAAGCAAAAGGAAACCAATAAAATGCCCACATAAATTGGGTTGGGTCGGAACCGACTCCTATAAAACGGGTATTGATTTTAAAAATTACCCCTAATCCGAAAAATAGCACAGAGATAAGTATATAACCTGATAGAATAATTAAATTAATTGCCAATTTTTTATCATTTTCTTTAAACAGCATCTTTTTGCGCCGAAAGGATTTAATCTTGCATGGTCAACATCGGTTATAGGACTCAGTTTTTTATTTGCCCCTTTGACATATCTTTTAGGCCCTGTCGCTTCTTATAATATCGCAATGCTGCTTGCGCCCGCTTTAGCGGCGTACAGCGCCTATCTTCTTATTAAATATCTCACAGGCTCTGACTTGTCAGGTTTTATAGGCGGCTACATATTCGGATTTTCAAGTTATGAAATCGGGCAAACCTGGGGGCATTTAATGATAACCTTCACGTGTTTAGTTCCGTTAATGGTTTTATTATTTTTATTAAAAGTTCATAAAAAATTAAATAGTATCAGTTTTATTATTTTGCTTTCTTTGTCTTTGATACTGCAATTTTTTATTTCGCAGGAAGTATTTACAATCTTTAATTTATTCGGGGTATTTAGCATTATTATAAGTTTATTTATATTTAAAGAACAAAGAAAAGAAATATTTTATGCCGTTAAGGATGTTATTTTTAGCTATATAGTAACAGTTATTATCATAAGCCCGTATCTTTATTATATGCTTATAAGCATACCGAAAAGAGCTATTCATAATCCGGCTTACTGGTCATCGGATGTATTAAATTTCTTAATCCCGACTCCTATAACATTTATAGGAGGAAAAACATTTAGTTTTATTACATCAAAATTTTATGGTACTTACGCAGGAGAAGGCGCATATTTAGGCTTGCCACTTATTTTTTTGTTATATTTATATTTTGTAAATTTTTACAAAACAAATAAAGGAAAATTTCTTCTTATTATTTTTCTTATGGTTTCAGTTTTTTCATTGGGCCCTTTTTTTTATATTTATGGAACTAATACGAAAATTATTATGCCGTGGATAATCTTTGCTATTATGCCGTTATTAAAAGATGCGTTACCAGGCAGATTTGCATTATATGTGTTTTTAGTTGTAGCTGTAGTTGCAGGATATTTTATAAAAGAATTTCAAGCCAAAAAATGGCTAAAATTGACTATAATTGCTGCAAGTATATTATTTATTCTTCCGAGTTTGCCTTACTTGACTTCATCTTTAGCCACGCCGCCATTTTTTAGTAAAGGATTGTATAAGGAGTATTTAAAAAAGGACGAAAATGTTTTAATAATCCCTTTTTCATATAAGGGTTACAGTGATGCTTATCAGGCTATCAGCCGTATGTATTTTAAAATGGCAGGGGGATATCTTGGTTTAACCCCAAGTCGCTATAATGACGTTGATTTTGTTCAATATATGCTTGAAAATTCTCAAGAATATAATACAAAAATAACAAATAGTAATCAGTTTATACAATATTGGATGCTTAATAATAATTATAATAAATATAATAAGTTGACGGAATACAGTTTAATAGCTTTTATTGTTTCAAACAGGATAAAAGCTGTAATTGTTACGATGCCAAAATTAATTGGTCATAAGAATATATTTTCTACCCTTAAAATTGCGCCTGTTAATGTAGGAGGCGTGATTTTGTACAAAATACCGCCTTCCTTTTTTATAAAATATCGCGGTTTTACTAATTCAAGAGCTAATGCTTCAGCCGAACTTTATGTTTTTTCTAAGTTGTATTTTTCTTCAAAATTATTTTTAAAAAAGTATGCTTTAAAAAACCTTTACCCTGAGTATTTAGAAAAGTATAATTATCTTAATAAATCGTATGGTTTCAGAACAGGTTCTGCCATTAACTGGACGGGCAATAATAGTGAAGGATGGATAGGTAGCTGGTCTTGCAGAAATCAAAATTATAGCTGTTTTGGCGTAGGAATAATGGGAAATAGCGATGACATAAAACCTATTATTAAAAAGTATAAAAATTTTGCGACCCAAATATTTTTTCCGTATCCTAAGGTATATAATGTTAGTAGTAGTGAAGGCTCAGGGCAATTGTTGATGATATTCAGATTAAAATCAACACATTAAAAAATAGTGCATATGCCATATTACTAAGATATATTCAGGTAATTATGGACAATCAGAAAATACGTAAAAAAATTAAAAAGACAAAACTCATATCAATAACAGCAGCAGCTTTATTTGCTGTATTAGTCTGCTTAATCGGTTATTATATGGGTGCTGATAGAAACTGGGATTTGCAGAACTACCATTTCTATAACGGCTATTTATATTCGCATGGAAAATTAATTACAGACTCTATAGCAACTGTACAATCATATCTTGATCCTTTACTGAATTCTTTTTATTATATACTTATTTCTAATCTATCGCCTTTACAGGTAAATCTGATAATAGTCGCATTACAATCTCTAACTATATCATCGGTTTTCTTCTTGTCCATGATAGTTTTTGAGAAAAATAGTTACTTTAGCAAATTTATATTATCTTTAATAGTTTCTACATCTGCAATTTTTGGACCAATATTCTGGTCAGAAATAGGCGGAACTATGGGCGATACTTTGTTGGTTTTTCCTGTTATTATATCTATTATTTTCATAGTAAAGACCATAACTACGGCAGATAACATAAAACAGCGAATCATATTTGCATAAATTGATAAATTTTGATGGTAATATTTATTATTTAAGCCAATATAATAAATCTCTAAGCATCATTAAAGAGCATGTAAAATATCTAAAATTAAAATATAATTTAAAAATAGAGTATAATAAATGCAAAGAGATAAAAACTAACTTTTATCCAATTGCTATATGTAAAATAATAAAAATTGGGGGGAAGTCATGAATGACCAGCAAATAGCGGTGCTCATTCCTTGTTATAACGAGGCAATAACTATAGGCTCTGTTGTTAAAAATTTCAAGCGGGCTTTGCCTGACGCTAAAATATATGTGTATGACAACAATTCTAATGATGAAACTGTTAAGATAGCTTTAGAGGCCTGGGCAATAGTCCGGCATGAGCCTATGCAGGGCAAAGGACATGTTGTCAGGCGTATGTTTAGAGATATAGAAGCTGATTTATATATTTTAGTTGACGGCGACGATACATATGATGCAGGTATGTCAAAAGAAATGATTAGTCTCGCCATAAATGAAAATTATGATGTTGTTAATTGTGTCAGGCGTGATACGGAACAAACTGCCTATAGGTTGGGACATCGGTTTGGAAATCAATTGCTTAATGGCATGGTTCGTTTTATATTCGGTGATTATATACAAGATATGCTTTCAGGTTATAAAGTTTTGTCAAGGCGTTTTGTTAAATCATTCCCTGTATTATCTAAAGGATTTGATATTGAAACCGAAATTGCAATTCATGCATTGGAACTTTCTATGCCTGTGACAAATATAGAAGGGTCATACCGCAGTAGACCTGAAGGTTCACATAGTAAGTTAAATACATACCGCGATGCCTTACGTATTTTATGGCTGATACTGTCATTATTTAAACATGAACGGCCTATGCAATTTTTTCTTTTGTATGGTTTATTTTGGTTTTAATTTCTTTAGCTTTTGGTATTCCCGTTTTTATTCAATATTTACAAACAGGTTTAGTACCACGTTTGCCAACTGCAGTTTTATCTACCGGAATAATGCTGATAGCTTTTTTGAGTCTGATGACTGGATTTATTCTTGATACCGTAACACGAGGAAGGCTGGAAGCTAAAATGTTGGTTTATCTGCAACATACGCCATGTGCAGATAAAAGAAACATCGAGATATCTTAATTTGGATTAATTAGGGACAGACACTAATTTAATAAATTTAATAAAAGGTATCAATAAAAGCTTGGATAACGTAGGTGGTATCAACGTAGGTGGTATCCGATTTATTTATCCTTTCACTGCCGCCTGTATTTGCTATCTTATTCTATAAAAATCTATTGTATAAACTTGATTATTTTTTAAAATCGGTGTATATTTTAAATATTAAATATTAAATATTAAATATTAAATATTAAATATTAAATATTAAATATTAAATATTAAATATTAAATATATTGTGTATCAATTTTA
This sequence comes from Candidatus Acididesulfobacter sp., assembly GCA_027365695.1. GTDB lineage: Bacteria > SZUA-79 > SZUA-79 > Acidulodesulfobacterales > Acidulodesulfobacteraceae > Acididesulfobacter. The sequence goes on from DAHXMB010000038.1 coordinate 4,283, forward strand.
GTTTTAATTATGTGTTGATTTTTATTTTAATCAGGTATTAATATTATGATAAACGTTACTGCTAAAACCAACATAGAGAACCTGTCCGAATTATACCATACCGACTACTACACCTGGGCTATGACCAATGCGCAGCTTCTTAAAGAAGGTAAATTAGGCGAAGTAGATTATATTAACTTAGCGGAAGAGGTAAAAGACTTGGGAAAATCCGAATATTATAAATTAGAAAGCTATTTTGCAAATTTATTATCTCACCTGTATAAATGGGACAACCAGCCGGAATTAAGAAGCAAAAGCTGGAAAAATACAATTAAGCATTCATTCATTCAGATAGAAGATATTATAAATGATAATCCTGGGCTAAAACCGCAAATCAAAAAAGCATATAATAAGGCATGGAATGAGGCTGCT
>DAHXMB010000039.1:0-7548 GCA_027365695.1 Candidatus Acididesulfobacter sp.
GCGCTTTTCTAACGATGCTGATATATCTTCCGTTAAAAGTTTAGCTTCAAAAGCATTTTTAAGATTGTTATCTTTTTTAAATTGCGGGTCTATGATTTCTAATTTTTCGAATAATGAAATGAGCAAATTAAAATTTTTTAAAATTCCTGTTTCTTCATTTTCTATTAAATCAGATGCCGTAAATATTGTTTCTTTAATTTTATTAATATTCTCCAATCTTGTAAGCTCGTCTTTTATGTTTTCTTCATCTTCTTCCGATGAAATTTCAAGCCTTTCCGCATCGGAAATTATATAAGAATTAATAGTCTTTATTTTAGAAATATCTTCAGCTGTTTTATAAAATTCATCTAATTGATATTTAATGCCGTTTATTTCTTTATATAATTCTTTAATATCCGATATTAAAGTTTGATTTCCTGCGTATTCGTCTAAAAAAGCAAGCTGACTGTCATTAGAAATTAAAAATCTTTTATCGTTCTGTCCAAAAATATTAACTAAAATTTCGCTCAGTTTTTCAACAACTGTTTTGTTAGCCGGTTCATTATTTATAAAATATTTGCTTTTGCCCGATAAATTAACCGTTCTTTTTATTAAAACTTCGTCATCATTTGTTCCGATCCCGCATTCTTCCAGAATAGCATTTATAATTTTATATTTTTCTTCTCCTCCCGTATTAAAAACACAACTTATAAATGCTTCTTTTTCACCCGTTCTTATGATATTACCGACATTTTTGGTTTTTCCGAACAAAAAATTAACGGATTCTATTATTATGCTTTTACCTGCCCCTGTTTCCCCGCTAAGTATATTTAAATTTTGACCGAATTCCAGAATTAAAGAATCAACCGTGGCAAAATTATTAATATATAATTTTTTTAGCATAAAAAAAATATAACAATTAATTGAAAATTAATTATAGTATAATATATTTTTTAAAAAACATAATCAATATCCTTAAGTTAAATTTTTACCATTTTAATTTAGTTCTTAAAATATCCCAGTAGCTCATACTCACAGATTCTGCCAGATAAAACTTAACGGGGCGCTTCCTGACGATTACCTCATCGCCGTCTTCAAGTCTAATTCCGTCTCTTCCGTCAACAGATATAAATAGTCTGCTGTCTTGAGGGGTAAACGTTACCTTAAGCACTTCACTTGAAGCAATTATAACAGGTCTGTTTGAAAACATATGAGGGCAAATAGGAGTAATAATTATTGCTTCTAAATTTGGAAATACTATCGGACCGCCTGCAGCTAACGAATATGCGGTAGAACCTGTGGGGGTGGAAACAATGAGTCCGTCTAATCTGTAATCATTAAGCCATACATCGTTAATATTAACTCTAATATTGATAATTTTGGCATGTATACTTTGCTCGCGAGCTATAACGGCTTCATTTAGAGCAACAAAATTCATCGCAGCCCCGCTATTTTTCATAACGGTAATATCTAATGTAATACGCTCGCTGAATTCTAATATTCCTTTAAAAAAATTTTCAATCGCTTTAACTTTATCATTATCCGATATCTCAACCAAAAAACCGAGTTTTCCGAAATCTATTCCTATTACAGGAACCTCTAAAGGAAATATTTTACCGAAAGTTATTAAAAGCGTTCCGTCGCCTCCAAGAACTACAATTAAATTAATATCTATTAAATCTGCGGCAGTTATATCCATGCTGGGTCTTACAACAGTTTTTATATTTCTGCTTTCAAAAATATTACTTGTATAAATTGCCGCATTATAAGCTTCTTGAGCGTCTTTTTTATATGAAATTAAAACTTTTTTTACATTTTTGTTAAATTCTTTTGATAGCATTAATTTTTAGAATTTTTAGTTTCGTTAAGAAGACCGCCGGCTTTTATTATGTTAATCTGCCTATCCGTCAAATTATATTTAAAAATATATTCTTCGTTTTTAGTTTTATTAATAAATTTAAAAGGTTTTCTTGCGCTTAATTCTTTTAAAATGTTTGGAGCTCCCAATAAATCGCCTTGATTAATTTTATCATAATCGGCAGGATTGTCAAATGTCAAAGGCAATATACCAAAATTGACAAGATTTGCAAAATGGATTCTTGCAAAAGATTTTGCAATAACGGCTTTAACTCCAAGATACATAGGTGCAAGCGCTGCATGCTCTCTACTGGAGCCCTGTCCGTAATTTTCTCCGGCAATAATAAACCCGCCTTTTTCTTTTAAAGCTCTTTCAGAAAAAGCAGGGTCAACCGATTCAAAAACATATTTGGAAATTGCAGGTATATTTGACCTTAAAGGAAGTATCTTTGAGCCTGCAGGCATAATATGGTCGGTAGTAATATTATCTCCTGCTTTAAGCAAAACTTTTCCGCTCATACTCTCAGGCAATCTTTCTTTTACCGGCAGCGGTTTAATATTAGGTCCTCTATAAACTACAACTTTTTCAGGTTCGGTTGAGGGTTGCAAAATCATTGAATCGTCAATATAAAATTTTTCAGGCATTTTAATTTCAGAAGCTTTTCCAAGCGTGTGCGGGTCTGTTATATATCCTGTTAATGCCGAAACTGCGGCAGTTTGCACGGAAATAAGATAAATACTTGCATCTTTTGTTCCGCTTCTGCCTTCAAAATTACGATTAAAAGTTCTTAAAGAAACTGCGCCTGAACGAGGAGCCTGCCCCATGCCTATACATGGTCCGCATGTTGATTCAAGTATTCTTGCGCCTGACGAAATAAGGTCAGCTAGAGCGCCGCTTTTTGCTATCATTTCATAAACCTGCTTAGAACCCGGCGATATTACAAGACTGACATCAGGATGCACTTTTTTACCTTTAAGAATAGAAGCTACCGTCATTAAATCAGCATAAGAAGAGTTAGTGCAGCTCCCGATAGCTACCTGATCTACTTTAACGTCTTTTAATTCTTTGACTTTTACGACATTATCCGGCATATGCGGCTTTGCAGCCATAGATTCTAAAACCGATAAATCTATCTCTATTACTTCGTCGTATGAGGCATTTTCATCGGCGGCAAGAGGCATATAGTCTTCGGTTCTGCTTTCGGCTTTTAAAAATTCTAAAGTTTTTTCATCGCTTGGAAAAACAGATGTCGTAGCTCCAAGTTCGGCTCCCATATTAGTTATAACGGCTCTTTCGGGAACGGATAAAGTCTTTATTCCTTCCCCTCCGTATTCAAAAACTTTACCCACTCCTCCTTTAACCGTCAACCTTCTCAAGAGTTCAAGAATTATATCTTTAGCGGAAACCCAGTTCTGCAATTTGCCTGAAAGTTTTACGAGAACCACTTTAGGCGCAGCCATATAAAAAGCGCCTCCGCCCATAGCAACGGCGACATCAAGACCGCCGGCGCCTATTGCTATCATTCCGACTCCTCCTGCAGTAGGAGTGTGGCTGTCCGAACCCAGCAGGGTCTTACCGGGAACTCCGAATCTTTCTAAATTTATCTGATGGCATATTCCGTTTCCCGCTTTAGAATATAATATCCCGTATTTTGCCGCCAATGTCTGCAAAAACTTATGGTCATCGGCATTTTCAAAACCGGTCTGAAGAGTATTATGGTCAACATAGCTAACCGATAAATCGGTTTTTACGCGAGGAACTCCTATAGCTTCAAACTGTAGATAAGCCATTGTTCCTGTAGCGTCCTGCGTTAAAGTTCTGTCAATTTTAACGGCAATTTCTTCGCCGGGATTTAAATTTCCTTTAATTAAATGAGATTTTAAAATTTTGTAAGTAAGACTTAATCCTTCCGATTGCATTCGACCTCCATAAATAAATTAAAATTAATTTTATCTATAAACATTATATCTTATATTATATTTTTATATTTTGATAATAATGTAAAAACATAAAAAGCAAATTTATATAGCACCTTTAGCAAATATAACAGCGGGTATAGTTTTAAATAAAATAATAAAATCAAGTTTTAAAGACCAGTTATCAATATATTTTAAATCTAAAAAAACTCTATCTTCAAAACTTAGCCTGCTCCTCCCGCTTATTTGCCATAGACATGTAATACCCGGTTTCATTGATAAACGCCTTCTCTGCGAAAGCGAGTATTTTGCAACCTCGTCCGGCATCGGAGGACGAGGACCCACAATACTCATATCGCCGCGCAAAACATTATAAAATTGCGGTACTTCATCTAAGCTTGTTTTTCTTAATATTTTACCTATCCATGTAAGTCTAGGGTCATCCTTAAGTTTTATTTCAATTCCGTCCGGATTGAATTTTTTTCTTAATTCTTCTCTCATAATATCGCTTGCTTTGATCATAGTCCTGAATTTATAAAAAGTAAAAAGTCTTCCGTGAAGACCCACCCTTTTGCTTTTATATAATATATTTCCTTTTGAAGAAAATTTAATTAATACTGCGATTATTATTGAAGGAATAAAGAATATCAAAATTCCTGCAAATGAAAAGATTATATCTATTATTCTTTTTATAAGAAGCAGAATTTCATCTTCGGGGGCGGTGTAAAATGAAAGCATAGGCAAATCATCAATTTTTTCAAACGATATTTTTGAATATTTAAAAGGGATAAACTTGGTAATAATTTTAACCGTAATGCCCATTTCTTCCAGAAGAAGAGTTAATTCTTTTATATTATTTAAATCGTTTTCGTTGACATCAAATATTACTTCGTCAACAGGATTTTTAACAACAAAATCAGGAATAATGCCGATATTTGCTTTATTGATAATGCCTGCCGATTTTAGCCCTAAGTATTCGTTTTTTTTAATTATTTTTTCTATTTTATCGGATGAATCTATACCGCCGACTATTAATATTGTTCTAAAAGAATAATCGCGTCGTTTGAATAATTTTAATATTTTCTTGCTTATAAAATTTGAAATAACTAAAAACAGAAATACATAAATTGCAAAATACCCTATAAAAAGCCTTGATACATAATGAACCCTCAACATAAACAAAATTCCGTAAAGAGTTAATACGGCAACAAAAGTCAGCTCAAAACTTTTTAACAATTGAACTATTATATTTTTCTTAATAAACAGATCTTTATGGAAACTGAATATAATAAGATAAAAATAAAATATAAGCGCAATAGGAATAAGCATCCATATATAGTCATATACGGAGAGCAAGCCGAATCCGACAATAAGAGGATCTAAATTATTAGCGGTAAGATAAGCAAGAAAATAAGCTCCTGCAATAAAAAATAAATCAATAAAATAAAGATAATTTGACAATATTTTGTTCTTTTGCGATATCATATAATTAATAAATTAATAATTGCCGCCGGAATTTTTAGAAATATTTAAAGCAGCAACAAAAATTGCAAGAAATAAAAGCCATAAATTAGTTATCTGGTCGTTAGACATATTGGAAATTCCGATAAATGAACCGTAAAAAACCATACTCATTCCCATAGTCATAATCGAGATTTTTTTAACAAGTATATCTTTGGAATTTATATATAGCTTAATAGGCTCTTTTAACCCCATAAAAAATAGCCACATTAATGCAATAAAACTAAATATTCCAGTTTCTGCCAATGTTTGCATATAGCCGTTTTCGGGCCAATTATCGTACGTGTCATACTCTTTTTTGCCCGTATGAAGATTATAATAATCAGGAAAATGGACATTTTTATGGGTATCAAAATATTTAGAAAAAGCGCCTACGCCTACGCCTGTGAACGGGTGCTTGAAAAAAACGGCAGCGGCAGATTCTACTAAAGCTATATGACTTTCTATATCTCCATGCCCCTTGACTTCGCATAAATAAATTTTAGGATTAAACATTGCAAATATTCTGCTTCTAAAGTTTTTAGAAGCAAATAAAAAACCCGCGTTAAATATAAAAATTATTATCAACGCTGTAATAAATATTTTTTTAGATTTTAAAAACATTATAATAAATATTCCAAAAAAAACTCCGACCCAAGCAGACCTTGCTTTAGAAAGAATAATAGAAATTAAACCTGCAAAAATTATAGCAGCCATAAAAGAATTTCTTATAAATTTATTATTTGCAATTTTGTCGTATATTTTTTTAAAAAGTTCTGAAAATTTATTTTTTTTATTATGTGTTTTTTTTATTATGTGTTTATCATTATTTAAAAAATCAGACACCGTTAAATTATTTAAATTATCATTATTATCTACAAAAATATTTTCAGGTTTTGATTTATCAAATATTAAATTATTATTACCGTTTTTATCTAATTTTATAAAATTTTTTTCTTTAGGCTTATTTAATCTGCCGAATTTAAGCATGAACAAAGAAACAAATAATATTATACCGTAAGACACTTGAACGGGATAACCATCCCAATTGCCTATCAATCCCGTTACTCTATTTACGGAATGAAGTGCATTAATAAAAATACCTTGAAAAAAACCGTAAAAAATAGCAACTGTTATTGAAAATGCGAATGTATAAAGCATAAATATAATTTTTTTATATGTATTTAATAAAGACGCCGACGCAAAAAAGAAAGCAAAAAAATAAAATATCTCGCCACCTTCGTTGATACTGTCTTTGATACTATACGTCCATATAAAAGAAAGGGCTACTATAAAGATATATATAATAATAGGTTTATTAAAAACCGTGTAGGGTAATTTAAAATCTCTTTTAGAAATGCGGTAAGCGATAAAAAAAACAATGGCATCAACCATTCCGAAAATTGCAAACCCGTCTTTAATGGGTATAAAAAGGGCAAATAAAAATATGCCGAAAAGTCCGGCTTTTTCAAAAAATCCGCTTAATTCAGGTTTTTTTAAGGCTAAAAAAACTAAAAACAAACTTGAAAATAAAATAACGAAAATTTTTATAATAAGAATGTCATTCATTGACTATAATTTAGTTTATTTAGCCTATTTATCTAATTTATTTAATTAATTTAGTTAATTGATAAGCAATATAAATCAAATTGGTTGTATTATGTAAAGTTTTATAAACCAAATAATTACTCAATAGACATTAAATAAATTTAATAATTATTCAATATTTATTTTATACCCGAAATTGCCGATTATTAAAATAGCTTTATAGAGAAAGTTATATAGAACATTAGATCCCTGCTTACGCGGGGATGACACACGTCGGATGAAAACTTAAATACCCGCAAGGTCATTCCTGCGCAGGCAGGTACGCTTTAAAGCCGTCGGCATTTAGACGGCTCATCCATCTAGATAGAAACTAAAAAATAAATTTCTAACGGTAATTTTGGGTTATATATTTGTATATATTTTACAAAATTTTATTATATAAATCTATATATTTTAATGCAGAAGCGTTCCAGCTAAAATCGGAATTAACGCTATTAATAACAAACTGTCCCCAGTCTTTTTCATAGTATAAATTATATAATCTGTCTAATGCCGATGAAATAGAGTTTACGTCAATATGTTTAACGGTTATTCCGTTCCCGTTTTCTTTGTTTGCATTTAAATCTGCAACGGTATCGTGAAGTCCTCCCGTATCGCCAGCCAGAATTATTCCGCCGTATCTCATTGATATCATCTGGGATAATCCGCACGGTTCTGTTCTTGAAGGCATAATAAAAATATCGGAGG
>DAHXMB010000051.1:0-7348 GCA_027365695.1 Candidatus Acididesulfobacter sp.
TTATACCAGTTTTCTTCATTTTTGTTTAGCCCAGGCAAACGGATTCCAAAAAATGGATTCGGCGGAATTTTATTAAGAATTAAAGGAATTGACACAACTATTATAACTAGTCCGCCAAAGAATATTTTCAATGCCAAATGAATGTTGTGTAACTGCAAAGATAATACATTCATGTAATTTAACCCGCTTTAGTGTCATTATTTTTAAGAATATCTTCGATAATTTTTTTTGCGGTTGATTTTCTTGCGATTTTTCTAATCTTTTCAAAATCTTCAATAAAATGGCATCTGATTTATTTATTTTTTATTTATTTTTAATTAATTTAATAATAGTCAATATTTCCTCGAAATTGTTTCTTCATAATTTTTTAAACTTTAGTATTTTCTTTGTAAACCGTTTTTATTATGGTAAAATGTAAATATATGAAAGACGCTGATAACTGATAACTGAAGTTTTATTCATAAGTTATTTATGATTTATATGGAGTGTAACTAATATGCCGCGTTTATCTTTATTAGCATTACTTTTATTGAAAAGTACTAAATAACATTAATTATTTCATTAAATAGGATTGAGACAAAATTTTGAACGGTCTCGCTTTTATTTAATGCTTTTGGCTTTATATGCTTTATATTGAGCTATTTTTTTAAATTTATAATAAACGATGCATATATATAACATTAATATACTTTTCATTAACCTTAACCGCCTTCGGCATCATGCCGAATTCCTTAAAGCCAAATTTCTTATAAAGATTTATCGCTATATTATTATCCTCAAAAACTGTTAGTATCAGTTGCTCAAATCTACCTTCCGATTCCTTTATTGCCCGTTCTATCAAAGCGTATCCTGCGCCGCGATAACGATACTCAAGTCTTATAGATATTCCTAACCTGCCGATATGTTCCATGAAAGTTCCAGGCGATAGCTTTTCTACGGTGCATAAGCCAACAGCCTTGCCGTTCACTTCCGGAACTAACATTATTAATTCTTCTTCGAGTTTTCTCTTATAATTATTAAAAAACCATGCTATTTCATCTTTAATACTTGGTTTATTTTTAAAAAGCGTAATCCTAAGATGCGAAGTCTCAATAAACTCATCGTAATAACTTAAATAAGTATTGATTAAGTCTTCCGCATCCTTTAATTCCGCTTCCCTTATCAAAAAGTTATTTTTCATATGTTTTTTATTTTAATTAAGTATCTGATTAAACCGGCAGAGTTTATTGCAGCTTCGCTTCGCCAGTAATCAGCCGAAAATCTTATTAGGTTATAATAGGGATTTTTATCAAGTTTTTCTTTTTTATCAAAGATAAAAATTTTAATTGTAATAAAACATTTACACACTACGGTTACTTCACTAACCGCAGCATGTAAATGAAAGAGAGAAGAGGTAAAGCTTAAAGCACTTACTTACAGTATTAATATTAAAACATAATTATTATTACAATGGGGTTAAGGTTTTGTTAAAATTTTGTAACAATTTAGAATCGGAAAATTAAAATATAACAGTTTATATTGCAATTTTTATTAATTATTTTTTCAATAACTTATAACAAATAAATTATTTGATTTATTTATTCTGATATTATATATTATTAAAAAATCATATCAGGCGGAGGCGTATAAAAACCTGAATTAGCCAAATTTATTTTAATAATTTTAGAATAACCACTTTCTTTTTTAAAAAAACTTAGAATTTTTTCTTGTTTTTTTAAAGATTTTTCTCTATCTTTTAACATACTCTCGTAAAATGATTTAGGAAAACCATACATAGTCGGATGATAATCTTTAATTTCCTTTATGCTGCTTTTGATGCCCGCTTTGTAATGGTTTACCAAATTGAACGTTATTTGTATTGAATCTATTGACGCAGCATCGGCAGAGCAATCCTTCATAGTTGTGTTCATATTATGATGCAGAAGATAAGATGGGGTTAGTGTTTTTTTACAACCAATATATTCAAAATTTGAGACATTTAAATGATGTTCAAAATATTTAGTACTATAAACCTTGCCCGAAATGGGGTAATGAGAAAATGAGCTGCAACCTGACAAACTGAATGCACCTATTAAGACTAAACCGAACAAAATCAACCTATACCTATTCTTCATTTGTTTCCTCCTAAATTTATTTAAATATATTTTGATTTTTTAGTTAAATTCCTTAATTTTAATAATTTCTATTTTTTTCTATTAAAATTTTTATTGTATTTTTGATGTATTTTCAGCTATCTTAATTATAGATATAAATAATTCCATCATTATTCTATCTAAAACCATTAGAATTGGAACACCTATAATTAAAACTAATATCCCAAATGGAAATATAGCAAATATAGCAATTATTCCTATAAAAATATCTAATGCCCAAAATAATAGAAGAACATATTTAGCAATAGTAATAGTGATAAATTTTGAAAAGGTTAAATCAAACATATCTTTAATGAAATTCATAATTTCACTCCTACACTAATTTTAATACACAGTTTTTAATCATCTTTTTAATCTGCACATATTATTAAATTGATTTCAAAGTTATGATTGAATTCTGCATTGATATAAATTAATTCCTAATCCTATAATCTTTTGTTGATATACACCTATTATAGAAACAGTTTGTCCTTTTTTGATATTGTATACTTGATTAAGATAATTTTTGTTAGTAATATTGCAATATGCATAATAGCCTCGTATACCATGAAATCCGATTATAGCTCCATTACCCGAATCAATTGAACTTATCCAAGAAACTTTACCTGTTAATTCTAATGTTTTATTAAGATAAAGATGATTAAACGCAAAACTATTATTCATATCTTCTTCAGCAGCATTTAATACTGTCGTATTTAAAGCTACATTGTTACTAACTTCAAGTTTAGGTCCTTTTACTAATCCTGACTTGTAAAGCTCAGAAATTAATTTAGGTTGAGTATTAGAGTATTTTAATAATTCTTCTGCATATTTAGCTGATACCAAAATGGATGCCGAAGTTGTTGCAATTTTATGCCAGAATAATACGTATGTTGCCAAAAATTCACCAACATTACCCGCTGCAAGAGAAAGTCGCGTTATATTATGATTTTTTAGGTAACAGTATGATTGGTAGTGTGCTTCTAATTTTGCGCTAACAGCCGCATTCATATAGTGCCCAAGCGTAATTTCTCGCGAAATACTGTTAATTGTATCTTTAATGTATATATTATTACATTCATTGCTATATCCATGAGCCTCAAGTTTTAAAATATTTAAAATGTTTGATGTATTTGAGGACTGGTTTTTGGAAATATTGCCAAAAGAAATCCTTTGAATTACATAATTGTTATGTGTCATCGTAAATCCAAACGAATGATGTTTGCTAAAAACAATAAAAAATATAAATAAAAAAATGCTCAGCATAAATAATTTTGTTTTCACTGTTAATCCTCCTGATATTTTGCATGATAAACCTGTCAATCCGGCAATCTTCTTGCAAGTATACTTGCTATAGGTCTATTTTCACTTTTTACTAATTTTTTTTTGTGCACCGCATCCCATAACAGTTTCCTAATTAAATTAACGTTTTGCCGAAAGTTTATATTTTTTTAGCAAATTAGCTGCCCATATAAGTTTATGATTATATTTAAGAGCCGTTTTTAAACATAATATCCCAAGAGACGGATAACCTAACTTATACAAAGCCACACCCATCTGTGCCCATGCATTATAAAAATCATGTCTGCTTATTATTGCCTTTTGAAAATGTTGTACCGCTGTATAATAATATTTGCCTTTTATCGCACCTAAGCCTTTTTTATATTGAAAATTTGCGGAGTTAGTATCGGTATTTTGCATTGAAAAGGCTTTCGCAGGTATATAAAATAATATAATTATCGCTATTATATACATTAATTTTTTAAAATATAAACTATTATTTGCCTTCCTCTTCATCATAATCTTCACCCTTTTCATCTTTTCATCATACCTATCGGCAGATGAAATTGTTGTTATGTTATTCACAATATCTATTTTTATCCAAGTTATTCCACAATGAAACTAAAGAATTTTAATTGTAATAAAACATTTACACACTACGGTTACTTCACTAACCGCAGCATGTAAATGAAAGAGAGAAGAGGTAAAGCTTAAAGCACTTACTTACAGTAATAATATTAAAACATAATTATTATTACAATGGGGTTAAGGTTTTGTTAAAATTTTGTAACAATTTAGAATCGGTATCCAAATTATGTCTTATGTCTATTATCTTTAAATATTCGTTATATTTAATTTTATTTCCTAATTCGCTCAGTGATGAACCCCGTCTTCATCACTGAGCGCCGCACTTTACTTTACGATATCGCAATTATATTTTTAATCAGGACTTGCTCCGGCTAAAATGTCGCCTATTGGAGCTCCTTCTTTTTTCGCTAATTTTTTTATGTATGCTATAACTTTTTTATATGATTTTAAACCCTTAGATGCAATCCATTCCTGTTTAAATTGTTCCGGTCCGCTTATTTTTAGTAATGACGTCGGAGAATAATATTCTGCGCTGTTATTATTTACATCTTTTTTAATGATTTTTCCGCTGTTCTTAAGATTTTTAGCATCGTTATATGCTTTATGCGCATTTTTTTGATATTTATTATTATATGCTTCTTTAAATTCTGTTAATTTTAACTTATTTTTATTACTGGATATTTTTTTATTTACATATTTATTGTCAGTCCTTTTTACTTTTCTTAATTGTTTATTTTTATTATCTATATTTTTATTATTAATATTTGCAGGAGCTTCCCATAAACCTGCTTTTCCTAATTTTAAACGCATCTTATCAATATAGCTTTTGCATATTCCGGGATTCAATGCCGGTTTAACCTGCATCTTGACCACATTATAAGGTTTCATATCGGGTTTATTCGTCCAGCCTGTATTAATAACCGGCGTGTTAGCATCCCATTGAGACATAGGAGAAATTTTAAATATAGCTTCTATTGTCTTGATTATACTTATCTGCGAATAAAATTTCTTTATTAAAACCCCTTTTTTTACCCACGGCGAAATCATAACGGCAAAAGTCCTGTGAGCGTTTATATGGTCAGCTCCAGATTGAGCATCATCTTCGGTAATAAATACCAGCGTATTTTTCCATATAGGAGAATGAGATAAATAGTCAATTATTTCGCCGGTCGCGTAATCATTATTTGCAACGTAATAATCCGGCGTATAATAACAGGGTCTGCTGCCTGCCGTATGGTCATCGGGAAGCCATATATAAACAAAAGACGGAAATTTATTATGCTTTATTCTCTTCTTAGCAAAATTTAAAAAGACTTTAGCCCTCTGGGTATCAAGAATAAATCTATCCCAACCGTAAGAAGATAAATCAATATGTTTTTTCATAGCAGGTAAAATATTTCCTATTCTGTTACGTGAAACAAATTCGCCGAATACCTCAAAAGACGTATTATGCTTTAGCATATCGTTGTAGATATATAGTCCGTAAGGATAACTTATCCACGGATTAGACCAGTGTTTTAATTTTAATAAACTATCGTATATAGGCATATATCTATAATGGTCTTTTAAATTCAACGGTCTTAAAGGCTGCGTCCACCCCGGATTGCCTATTAATCCTCTTCCGGAATAATACTGCGGCCATGTTCTCTGAACAAAATCGGAATCGGATGCTCCTGTCGTCCACTGATGCCCCTGCGCCGTTACTTCGCCGTCGGCATCAAAATTGACAAACAGCGCGTAATCGTTTGCCAGCTTATATAAATTAGGCAGTTCCTTTTTATTGTATAAATCAAGATGCGGGTCTGCCCACTTCCCTGCTCTTGAGTAATCTCCTAAGTCTTCATCAAATGTTTTATTTTCACGGAGGATAAATACTACATGTTTTATATGTTTTCTCAAAAATTTATCGATCTTTTCATCGGCAAGTTTTCTTTTTTCTCTTTGAGACAGACTAAACAGGTCATTATGCAAAGCAACTTTTGTCCAAAATTTTAGCTGCGGCATAACTTTATTTATAGATATTTTTTCAACAGCCCCTTCCATCATATCGCCGACCCACTGGAAATGAATATTAGGACCGCTTCCTAAGCCCTTGGCGTCGGTGACATAAATATTGCCTTTGCTGATAATTATGGAAGTAGGATACCATGCGGTAGGAATTAATCCTGCCTGCTTTCCTGTTTTTATATTAAAAACGCTTATATCATTATTGCCTGCATTTACTACATACATAAAGCCTTTGTAAATAGCTGCGCCGTCGGGATAGCTGCCATAAGGAGCGTGTAGATAAGGCGCATCGTTAAATATACGGATAACTTTTAAATTTTGCGAATTGAACTCGAAAATTTTATCATTGTTTGAATCGGTTACAAATACATCCGGAGTACCGGCAAGTTGTATCATCCCCGTCGGATTGACACCTGGCGAATAGCTTAAAGGCGATAATTTTTTACCGACCAAAATTTTTCCGACAGGTTTTAAATTAGTCGCATTTAATACTGTAACGCTATCGGAGCCCCAGTCGGAAACTACCAGTCTTTTACCGTGGTCTGCCAGTATAATATCAAAAGGATAAGAACCTGCGTTTGCATAACTCGCCTTACCCGTTTTTAAATTAACTTTAGCAACGGAATTTGAAAGCAAACCCGTAACATATAAATCTTTATTGTTTTTTGAAACTGCTATGCTGTCAGGATAAAACAAGTATGATTTATGATTACGATATTGATGTCCTTGATACTGGTATGGATATTGATTTTTAGGAAACGGCTGCCATTGTAGGCGATATTTTTTTATTACTTGCAATTTACCGTTTTTCCCAATCTTAAGTGCTATAACGTCATTCACTCCGCCGCCTGCCGCATAAAGAATGCCGTTTGACGCGAAGTCAATTCCCTGATAAAGATCCTGATTTTTATTTTTTGCATATACCATCTGGCTGAATGCTTTATTCAAACTTGAATGATGCGCTTTTTTTGGATTGTATATAATTTTTTTAAATTTTTTAAATTTTCTTTTTTTAAATTTTTTTTCTTTATAAGCTCTGTATTGAGCTACTTCTTTAAGAGTTTTTTTGTTATATATCGTAATGGTTTGAAAAAAAGTTGCGCCGTTTGCTACAACTGCAATATAATTTCCGTACGCTGCAACGTTTGTTGAAAAATTGGGGGTTTTATTTAATAACCCTATAGGAGATATAAATCTTCCTGTGGGAAGTTTAAAAATGTAATTCTTATAATTGGTTTTTGATAATAGTAACCGGCATCATTTTTTTCATTAAAATAAGAAATAAAAATGCCGAAGCGGGAATTTTTGTAAACAAAATTAACAAAAAAATATTAAAACCG
>DAHXMB010000054.1:0-15958 GCA_027365695.1 Candidatus Acididesulfobacter sp.
CGAATATCCTAACGCTTCAGATAATTCTTTTTTTAATTTTTTATAATTAACGCTGTTTTTATCCTGTTCTAATTCAGACAGATAATAATCTGCGTAATCGTTTATTAAATATTGAGCCTGTCTGATATAGTAATCATCTAAAGATTCTTGACAATCAGAGTCTATAACTTTTTCTTCTAAAAAATCAGCAACAGTTTCGTAGTTACCTACAATATATGGATTATCCAAAGCGTTAAAATTAGATTACGATTGCATGTCTGAATCATTAATTGGCGAAATTGGAGATATGCCTTTTAAGAAAACAGTAGATAAATACAGATCGTTGTCGCAACTTAAAAATAAATAATAAATTTATTAAAATAATTAAAAAATAATATTATTATGATATATTTATACATATCTTTATTTGCTCTTATTTTATTAATTATTATCAATATTACAGAGTATTTTTATTTAATTAAAAAATTTACGATATATTCCGTTAATTTTGAAACTCACGATATAGTATTTTTAACTGAAGATAAAAATCTGATATTAGTTCTTAATATAAAAAATATTGAAGGTAAAAAATTTAATGGAAAAGATAAATGTATTTTAATTGCAAATAAATACAATAGACAAAAATTAGCCGTTATTTTTTACGGAAATAATTTTGATATTATGAATAGCTTGTTTTAAAGCCTTATAATATAAGCCTTTGCAAGCAAAACGCCTTAAAACGCATTATAGAGCGTTTAAACGGCTATATTTAAAAAGGTAATAGAAAACCATTAACGGCATAGGCTTAGTAGCTATAACTCAAAGGCCGTCTGCCATATCAGAAGAAATTAGAACTCAAGCCGAAAATTTCATGGTATTTCATATGGGTAATTCTAATGATATTAAGGCTTTAATAAAGTCCAATATTAATTATAATGGTGTTATTGCAAAATTTATACAAACTGAAACAATACCTGGCAATCTTTATATGGTTTATTCAGATCAATCATTTGTTTTGCCTATTAGAGTTGATGAATTTGATAAGTTAGTTAAAAAATAAATAGCAATTATATTAAATAATAAATATTTTATTTTTATGTTCTTGCAAAAGCACCCAATTAATAGCAATAATATATGAAAAATACAAAAAATATTTCCGATGAAGTTTTAATTCCTATAAATACTAAACCTTCAGATGTGACTGATAAATACTGGCTTTATGTAGAAAGAAAGATTGGTATTTATCCTAATGCTAATAAAAATTGTGGAAAGTGGCTAATTTTTGTGCCAATAACTGAAATTGACGATGTATGGATGAAAATCAAGTTCGCAATAGAAGAAGGAAAATTAGGTAGCTCAGCTAAAGTTTCTACCGCAAAACCAAATCCAAATGCCGCTAATCCTAAAAAGAGTGTTATTTGCGTTTACACGTACGATTGGACAGACGAGGCTGATGTAAAGCATATCCGCCAAGAATTACGAGAATTAGGCATAACGTCAAAAATTCCGTATAAGGCGGATAGAGATACACTTGAGGGTAAATACGCCAATAAGGGTGATAAACATATTTCTAAATACTATGAATGATGAAATAGCACATAAATACAAAATCGTAAGAATATTAGTTTTAATTTCTGTATTTTTCTTTTCAACTCAAGCTTTCGCTTTCGGCATTTTTAACATTCTTTACAACAAATCAGATTCTAACTTTAATAAATTAGCTATGCGGGTTTATAACTAACTAATTTTATTAAAATAATTAATTTATCAGGTAAACAGAACGGCTGTAAGCTTATAAGCATAATAAGACGCACACAGGGCTTTCCGAAACCGGCATATTGGGCAATAGAAAATTATAAGATTTGTGGCGGCAATATTACGGAAGTCAAAAATACCAATATGGCGGGGTGGAATAACTTGCCAAACGGTATCAAACCTGTTATAAATAATATTATTCAAGAGGCAAGACAATACGGCAAGGCAAGCGCCGATTATTACGGATACAGGGTAATAGGCAAGGCGCAACCCTATAATGGCAATACGGTTTATGTTTATGTGCTTAACGGGATAAAGTTAGAAGCGATGATGATGTTTTGAGCTCAGCAAAAATTGAAAGTTAAAATTATAATAATAAATATTTTATGGTATAGGGATAGAAATGAATTATGTATTTACTATATTTATAGTTATTTTGGCGGCTGTTTTAACAGCTCTTTTTGAATACTATTTTAATATAAGACGTGACCGTCAAAATAAAAAGGATAGGTTATTAATTTTGCTTGTGTCTATAAAAACAGAATTATCTGTTATTAAAGAAAGAGAGCAAGAAATCGTAGGAAATGCTATAGATGAAACTAATAAATCAAATAAAAAGGATATTGCACCTATTATAGGATTATTAAAAACCAATCAGGATTATTTTACTATATATAACAATTCATCACATGAATTAATTGGACTTATTGGTCAAAACAAAGAATTAAAAGAATTACAAAAAAATATAGTAAAAATATATACCCTCGCAAAAGGTTATTTTGATGAGCTTGTTTATTATGGGGAATTATGCGCTGATTGTATAGAAAATGGTTATATTGCTCCTAAACTATTAAAAATTGTTCAAAAATTGGGAATGTTTAATTTATCAAACAAAACTCATATTAAAGATAAAACTGTTTTTAACTATTATAATTATATTAAAGAAGAGAGAAAAAAATTACTTTGTTTAGTAGATAACGTTATTTCTGATATTGATAAACTTTTGGCGACTGGCTAATAGCACAATTAATATAATAAAATAAAGTTTATTTTAAAACTCTTACAGAACAATGCCTTAAAACAACTTAACGGTTGAGGATATAGAAGAAAGTCGTTTTTTTATCTTAACAGTTACAATCAAAAACCAAAATCGGAGTATATTTTGTAAAGTGTAAAAATAAGTTTTCATTTAAGCTACCTTAATTAATCAGTAGTTTTGGAAAAACATTAATAAAATAGAAGGATAATATGACTAATTTTCGTGAAATTATTGAATATTATAAAAACAATAATTATAACAAAAAAGATAAAGGCCTTAAATTTGAGCGGCTTATAAAAACATTTTTAAAAACAGATGAGCAATATAAAACACTATTTTCAGATGTATGGTTGTGGAACGAATGGGAAGGAAACGATAACAAGCCTGATACAGGAATAGATATTGTCGCAAAAGAATACGAAGGAAATTACTGGGCTATTCAATGTAAATTTTACGATAAAGGCCGCTTAGATAAAAAAGATATAGATAGTTTCATAGCCGCATCCGGCAAATACCCTTTTAGTAAAAGAATGATAGTTTCAACCACAGAACTCGGCAAAAATGCGGAAAATGAAATTAAAGGTCAACAAATTCCTATTAGCCAGCTTTCTATAGATACCATACAAAACAGTCTTATAGACTGGTCTAAATTTATCCCTGAAAATCCAGAATCACTTACTTTAAAACCTAAAAATAGTTTAAGAGATTACCAACAGGAAGCGTTGGAAAATGTTATAGAAGAATTTAAAACAAATGATCGCGGCAAACTTATTATGGCTTGCGGAACCGGTAAAACGATAACGGGTTTAAGAATAACCGAAGAAATCTTAAAAAACGGAGGTAGTGCTATCGTTTTGGCTCCTTCTATTGCTCTTATTTCTCAAAATTTAAGAGAATGGACGGCGCAATCCACAAAACCTATGAAATTTTTTGTAGTATGTTCAGATTCTAAAGTAGGAATAAAAGATGAAGATTACAGCATTTCTGATTTAGCATATCCGTCTACTACAAATTCAACAGAACTTTTAAGGCAAATAGAAAATACAAAAAACAATTTCCTGATTCATTAATAGTTATATTCAGCACATATCAATCAATAGACACTATTATAGAAACTAATCTCGAATTTGAGATAGCGATATGCGATGAGGCGCATAGAACGGTAGGCACTAATCAGAATACTGCAAAAAAAGAAGATCAATCATATTTTACTAAAATTCATAGCGATGATTATATAAAAGCTAGAAAAAGACTTTATATGACCGCGACGCCCAAAATATATTCGCAATCTTTAAAAACTAAAGCCGATGAAGCGTCCGTTGTTTTGTACTCAATGGACGATGAAAGTATATTTGGCAAAGAATTTTACAGTATGAGCTTTAGAAAAGCAATAGACAAGGGAATACTATCAGATTATAAAATAGTAATTCTAATAGTAGATGAAAACGAAGCTATCGTAAAATTTAAATTTAATTTAAATAAAATAGATGAAGCTTCAACAGCGGATAAGGCAAAACTAATAGGCTGTCAGAGAGCTATTAATAAAATATTTACAAATGACGGTGAAAATGAGGATGAAAATATTGATAAAACGCCGATGAAAAGCATTGTATCTTTTACCAATACGATAAAAGACTCTGAAGATTTTGTAAAACTTATAAAAAGCTCAAAAGATATTATGACCGAAGGCGTAGAAATAATACCTTATCATATTGACGGAAGCATGGGTATCGCAGAAAGAGAAAAATATATAAATATACTTAAAAATCCAGAAGAAAATAAATGCGTAATAGTATCAAACGCAAAATGTCTATCAGAAGGCATAGATGTTCCTGCTCTTGACGGAATTATTTTTACACAGCCGAGAGATTCCCAAATAGACGTAGTGCAAGCAGTAGGCAGAGTTATGAGAAAATCTAAAAATAAAAAAACAGGTTATATAATAATACCCGTAGTGAATAGCGTAAGCGATACAGATGAAACAATAGCCTTAAATTTAAGCAAAGGCGATTACAAAACAGTTTGGTCGGCAATAAACGCTTTAAAATCTCACGATGAAGATTTTAAAAATGAAATAGATAATATAGAAATTGGTTCAAAGCCGAAACATATTGATGTAATAGGGAAAAAAGATAAAGTAAATACCGATATTTTACAAAATCCTGAATTTGATTTTGGGAGCGAAATTAAAAATATAATGTTTTCAAAAATATTAAAACAAACAAGAGATTCTGAACATTGGGAAGAATGGGCGGGAAAGGTAGCTTTATTAGTAGGTACTTATAAAAATAGAATTAACAATATAACGGCAAATAATGCAAATATAAAAGAAAAATTTGATAGTTTTATTAAAGATTTTAAGAAAAATGTAAATGAAAATTTAAACGATGCGGATATCGTAGATATGTTATCCCAACATCTTGTTCTCAAACCTGTTTTTGACGCTTTGTTTCAAGGTTATGATTTTAGTAAAAAAAATCCGATGTCTGTCAGTATGCAACAGATAATAGACGAACTTGAGAAATACAATTTGCATCATGAAAAAGGAAATATATTAGATACGGAAGAAAAAGTTATAGAAGAAATAGAAAAGGCTATAAAATTAAAATCTAAAGGTCTTGTTACTCTTGATAGTAAGCAAAAATTTATCATTAAAATTTATGAAAAATTTTTCAGCGTTGCCTTAAAAAAGACCGCCGATAAACTCGGCATCGTATATACTCCTATTGAAATAGTGAATTTTATAATAAATAGCGTACAATTTGCGCTGCAAAAAGAATTTAATCAAACCTTAAACGATAAAGGCGTTCATATATTAGATCCATTTACTGGAACCGGAACATTTATAACAAGATTATTGCAAAGCGGTTTGATTACGGATATAGAACGCAAATATAACGAAGAAATTCATGCTAATGAAATAGTATTGCTTGCTTATTATATCGCTACTATAAATATTGAAGAAACTTATCATAGTATTACTAACAATGAATACAAACCATTTGATGGTATAGTATTGACGGATACGTTCGCTATTAAAAAAAACGATCAGCTTATATTTGAAAATATTGGTTTAAAAGAAAACAATAAAAGGATAGAAGACCAAGAAAAATTAGATATAAGAGTTATAATAAGCAATCCGCCATATTCTGCTAGACAAGAGAGTCAAAATGATAATAATAAAAATGAATCGTATCCTGAACTTGACGCAAAAATAGTTAAAACTTATGTTAAAAATTCGGCGTCGCATAATAAAAATAGCTTGCATGATTCTTATATTAAAGCATTTCGTTGGGCGACAGACCGCATTGAAAGTAATGGAATAATATGTTTTGTGAGCAACGGTTCTTATATAAATGGAAAAGCATTTGACGGATTCCGCAAAAGTTTATCAGACGAATTTACATCAATATATTGTTTTAACCTACGAGGTGATGCAAGGACAAAAGGGGAACAAAGAAGAAAAGAAAAGGGTAATATATTCGGATCCGGCAGCCGCACTTCAATCGCTATTACATTATTAATTAAAAATCCTGCTAAAATTAATAGTTGTAAAATTTTTTACTATGATATTGGAGATTATCTAAATAGAGAAGATAAATTAAATATTATTCATAATTTTAATAATATAAACAGTATTGAATGGCAAGAAATTATACCTGATGATTCTGGAGATTGGATTAAGCAAAGAAATATAGAATTTTTAGATTTTATTCCTATATATGATAAACAAAATAAAAATATAAAAACTATATTTAATATATATTCGCTTGGAATAGTAACAGGTAGAGATTCATGGTGTTATAATTTTTCAAAAGAAAAACTTGAAAATAATATAAAATCTATGATTAATTTTTATAATAACGAAGTTAACAGATATAACACCAACGAAACACAAACTAAAAATATAGATGACTTTGTTAATAACGACTCTACCAAAATTAGTTGGACACGTGGACTTAAGAAACGATTAAAAAACAAGAAAACTTTAGAATTTAATGTCGATTCAATCGTCAGAACTATGTATAGACCTTTTTGCGAACAATGGCTATATTATAACGGCACAAGAGAGTTAAATGAAGAAATTTCTCAAACTACAAAAATATTTCCTAATAAAAATTTAGACAATTTATTAATATGCGTAAATGGTGTAGGAGATAAATCTTTTTCATCTTTTATTACAAAAAATATTGCAGACTATCAAATATTATTTAATGGTCAAGGCTTCCCGTTATACTACTACAAAAAAAATCACACGCTTAAAGAATCGCAACTTTTTGAGAGCGAAGAACAAGATAATTCTTTTGAAAGCGAATATACCTGTAAAGATAATATCTCCGATGAATTTTTAAAAGAAATACAGGATAAATATAATGACGCTAATATTACCAAAGAAGACATATTTTATTATATTTACGGTATACTCAATTCACCTGATTATAAAACAACATTCGCAAACGATTTAACAAAAATGCTGCCTCGCATTCCTTTTGTAAGCGAGTTTAAAGAATTTAGCAAAGCCGGTAGGGATTTAGCGGAATTGCATCTTAATTATGATTATGAAACGACAGAACCCTATCCCTTAACGGAAATTATATTGGAGAAAGCTAAGGCATTACCTGAAAAAGAACTCTATCGTGTGGAAAAGATGAAATTCGGACGTAAAGGCAAAGAAAAAGATAAATCGACAATTATTTACAATGATTATATAACTTTATCGGATATTCCCTCAGATGCTTACAATTATATTGTTAACGGCAAATCCGCTATTGAATGGATAATGGATAGGTATCAGGTTTCTATTCATAAAGAAAGCCATATTAAAAACGATCCCAATGATTATTTGGAAGGGATTCAAGATTACAAATATATCGTCAATCTAATAAAAAGGCTTGTTCATATAAGTATTCAAAGTGTGAATATAGTAAATAATTTGCCGAAATTGAATTTTGAGTAGTATTGCAACTATATAATATCGTTAAAATTTCAGCAGGATTAAGGAATATATGAAATTAGAAAAGGTTTTTATTAGAAATTTTAGAGCGATAGGACGGGACGGTTTAGAATTGTCATTTTCTAATCAGCGTTCAACTATTGTAGGCGAAAACAATGTCGGAAAATATTAATAGAAAAAGGGAAAACCGAAGGTGATAATTTAAAATATATTCCTACAACGATAAAAAAGGTAATAGAGAACATAAAAAGTCTTACTTGGCAGGGATCTGTTTTAAAAAAAACTAAAACTAAATAAATTATTGGTTTTAGTGATTACAGCGATCATTTCGGACAATCATATCGGCTTAATAGGGCACTTTTAATAATAAATATTTATTGAAAATTTAAAATGATAAATACATTAGCATATATTATCGTGTACATAATGAAATGGGTAGAGTGCCATCCCACTGCTTTAGCCACGTTTATCCTTGCTTTAGTTACGTTATATTTTATTTATACTACCAAAAAAGAAAATCAAAAATATCGTCAATTTAAATTAATTTTAAAAAAGATAGATGAATTTTATAGTCCACTGAGTGCTTTTTTGTTTGAGACAGAAAATAAATTAAAATATATAAAATCGATTAAAAATAAAGTAGATTTTAATGGAGCATTTCTTTTATATCTGCAGCCACAAAAATTTCTAAACCAACAGACTACATTAGATGAACAAATAGAACCGTTTTTATGGGCAATTTCAACTCTGCCGGCTTCACTCACAGAAGATAAAATTTTGAACGAAATAACAAATTTTAATAAAATAAAAGAGATAATGCTTATTAAAATACATCTTGCAGAAACAGAAGTTATAGGTAATAAAATAGGAATTGATGAATATGAAAATAATTTAAATTTTTTGCTGATGCGAAATTTTATAGATAAATTTTATGAATTATACAATAAAAATCCAAATTTAGAAACAAATTCAAATAGAAAGAATGTATATGATTTAATAAGTAAAGCTAAGTGGGATAATTGGGGAAATTTTTATAGATCATTACAAAATGATTATAATAAATTTAAAAAAATCCTAAAATAAGATGTAAATTATGATTTATTTAGTGAATTAGTAATATCCTTAACTCGTTTATAAATAATATGGTTTAACTAAAAATAAAATAGTATTGATAGAAAATTTGATGTTTAATAAAATCCGCTCCAAACACATATTCATTCTCCCCGTCCTTGCCGTTTTTGCCGGCGTCCTTATCCTTTATCCCTTTTTCTCCCGCAATATCGCCGATATTTATTTTGCCGTTAAAACTGTGATTTTAACTAATAAATTAATTATCCCGTCCGGTTTTAACCTTAAATATCTTGTCCTTTTTTCCGGATTAATTTTAATGTCGTTTACCGATATGCTGTTTGAAAGAATATCGGCGGTTATTCCGATATTTCTGATATTAGCGGGCTTTCTATTCGCTTATATGGCAAATACGCCCATATTAACCGTTTTAGAGGCGTTAAGCATAGGTTTAGGTATATTTATCTTAATTGATACAACAAGACTTGGTTCGTATGCTTTTGGCGATATATTAACCGCAGGAGCGATAGGAGCGTTTGTCGACATAGAAAATATTGTTATTATTTCAATTTGCGCTATAATATTAGGTAAAATTATAACTTATTTCAGTTCACATTTAGATGGGATATTTGATAAAAGCAGAATAAAACAGTTTCATTTTGCGTTTGTGCCGGTGTTGTTTTTGGTAACTGCAGAACTATTGAAATTTAATACTGCATATTATAATATAAATTGTAATATAATAATCCATAAATATATATTATACTAATTAAGTATAGGATTGCAGAAAATGTCAAAAAAGAAAGTAAAAATTACGCACAAAGGTAAGACTTTTGCATTTATTTCGGTCTCTAAAACCGGCAATGGAGCGGAAATAGGTTTTCCTCAAGAAATTCCATTAAAACATATCACATTTATTGCAGAAAAAATCTCGGAACAATTAAAATTTAGTTTTCACGAAACAAATGAAGAAAAAGATTGCATTTGCAAATACGATAAATCTCGTAGAGTTGAGATTAGTTTTAAGGAACAAGAACTTTTCATAATAGGTCAGCATATAGAAACCTTAATGCTTAATCACTTGGAAAAATATTATTCATTTCATCAAGTTCCAGGCAGTGCACATATTGGAGGTATTTTTACTCCGGGGTTTAATTTTTTAAAGTCAGATAACAACGTAAATAAAAAAACAAGTATTCCGCTGGAATCATTTAAACCGTTTATAGTAAAAAAATCAAGACATCTAAAATATTATCAAGAAAAAATTTGGCTTGTGTTAAAGAAAAGAAAAGGGAGAAAAGGCTTATTTTATGATATTGGCATTCTTTTCGGATCCGATTGTAATGATTTTTATTATTATTTTTCTTATAATAACTTAATGGGAGTATTGAAATTTATTTTTGATAATTATTATAATTTTAATTTGCCTGTTGGAGATATGTTTGCAAATAAAGATAACGATAAAGGAATTTTAATTAAAGGCATACATATATAGTGACTCGGTTATATAGCGTTCTCAATAATAAATAATAAAATATGCATGGACTCGGAAAGATTCTTATAATTACCGGAATATTATTAATTGTTTTCGGACTGTTGTTTATTTTTTTTCATAAATTGACTTTCGGCAAGTTTCCGGGCGATATAATTATCAAGAAAGGCAATTTTACTTTTTATTTTCCGTTAGGATTAAGTATTGTTATAAGTATAATACTGACGATTATTATGTATTTTGTCGGGAAACGTTGATATAATTCTATTAAAAATCATCGCCAAAACCTGAACCGCCGCTATCAAAACTATCGTCGTTGCCGAAACTGCTAAAACTATCGGTAGAAAAGCTATCGTTGCGAAACTATCGCTACTCCCGAAATCGTTATTCATAAAATCGCTGTCCGAATTTATAGAACTATCGCCGCTATTGCTAAAATCGACCGACTTATCCATGCCGTAAGGATTGCCGCCCACATCGACGCCGCTCGTATCTCCGCTAATCATCGGCAGTCCCGAAGCTGGATTAATCGTCGTGCCGGTATCCATACTTCCGTTATCGTTATCAAACAATCCGCCTAACCAACCAAATAAGCCCATGTTAATCGCCTCCTCATAATAAATTATTTTACCGTCTTTAACCGTCACTCTTATTTTTAATATTCAGTTAATATTATTATGATTTAACCTATCCCTAAATTCTTCCAGAATATATTTTTTCTTTTCCTCAATCTCTTTTGCAAAATCGTCTTTTAGCATCTTTTCAAGTTCGTCAAGCGATTCTTTTTGACTGCGGATAGATAACAGTTCTTCGGCGATTGTTTTTTCTTTGCCTGCAATAATTTTATATCTGCGGATAAGATAAATGAAAATATAATTTCAGATATAAGCAAAAATATTATTAAAGATAGCATATAATTCCTTTAGTTTAATATAGATAATTTTAATTGATATTATTAAGTTAAGAAATAATTATATCAAATAAATGTTGCGGGATTATGACGGAAATGTTAAGGAATGATGAAGGTTTTATTTAAATTAATTTATAATATAAAATCTTTTATAAGATAAATCATTTTGTATAGGTTTTATTATAAATAAGCGCAAAAAATAATTAATTATTTGAGTAATGATAGGTGATAATTAGATATATCTTCTGATCTTTTAATGCAGTTTATAATAGCTTGTATAGTCGTAGATTTTAAGCAACCTATAATTTTTAAATTGCCCTTGAGATGATCATTAAGAAAATTTCCATTGTTAAATTCAAATATTTCATAAAATTGGATCCATGTTTTTTCAAGAAAACAATCAAAATTAGCATTAATATAATAAATATTTTTATCGCTGCGGCATCCTTGTGTATTTATGTTATATTGTGGATTAGATGTTGTTCTACAAATTAAATATGGTTCATTTTTTCTTGGAGTATTAAGAATAATAATTAATTTTCGCCCTGTTTCACCATCGGAAAATTGAAATTTTGTATGAAATAAAACAGTACCTTTATCCATTAAATAAAAGCCCTTTTAAATTCTTCCTTTTCTTTTATCCTCTCCAGCACTTCATCTTTAGAGAGAGATTTTTCAGTATTATCTAACGCAAGAAGATAATCAATTTTGTGTCCTTTCCCTTTTGTTTCAATAGTTTTTTCCCACGGCATTCCTTCTAAATGTGAAATATCAGTCATATCTTCAGCTTTTGCTTCCTTAAAAATACAAGCGACTTGTTCAAGAATACGCAGTTCTCTTTTTGTAAAATATTTATCGTCAAATTTTTTCTTTGGTTTCATTTCAAAAAATGATTTATCGGATAAATTAGGCAGCATAACAATACTTTCATTTAAATCAGAAGATGGATTTTTTAATTCATGAAATAAATCATCAGGAACAGGGCCGTAATCCCATGCTTCATACTCCATTCCCGTTATTGATTTGCCTGTCTCTTTGAAATGCATAAAATCCGCAAAATAAAGCAATTTAAATAACTTAGTTTTACCGGGTTGTTTAGTATTTTTTAAAAAATATATTATACTATTTATTAATTTTTCTCTATTATGTTCTATTATCATTAATTTTTATTAAAATTTTAAATAAATAATTTTTAAAATATTATAAACAGTATCATTATATCTATAAATATAAAATATCTACTACATCTTTGAAAGCATATAGTAATTTTGTTTCTGTTTCTAATATCAATAGTTCATTCTGTAATTTCATTAAATCTTGGCTGTTACCGTTTTTTAAATATTCAAGAGACTTTATTATTCTGTTTTCATGTTTATATAGAATATTATATACGGTTTTTAAATTTTTATGAATCGTAGCCTTTTCAGCAGGATTATAATAAATATACAACATAAACATAGTTACCAAAATAGATCCTGCGATGATACCATTTATAATATTATCATATTTAGATCCGTATATTCCTTCTAAAAGAGCAATAATTCCTATAATTAAAATAAAACCGATGTTGCAAAATTCATTTATTTTTTTATAATATCCGTATTTTTTAGATTGTTTGTCTAAATTGTTTTTGGAATTTTCTAAGCCAACTTTAATATTTTTTTCTAATAAGTCTATGCAATTAAATATTTGTAGTTTCTGAACTTCATCACTGTTATTCATAATAATAAAAGTTATAACTTAATTTATCTGTTTTCAATATTACAATTGGGATAAGTAAAATCATTTTCAAGTCGTTTAAAATATTTAAGAGTAGCCTCTTCGGATCTTTCATCTCTTTTTTTATTTTTTTTATGCATTAATATTGATAATATAATAACTAACGCTATTGTGTAAATTAAAACACCAATAGCAAGATAAATCTCACCGTTTTTCATTTTTGCCTCCTTTTGCTTCTCATTTTATATATCTATCGCATTCTATTTTATTATATCACATTTTGTCAATAAATTTTTACAATTTCACAATATTCGCGCCTTTATAATTAATTATATATTTTTAAGAAATTGCTATAATTCTTATAAATACTGCAAGTTTTATCTTAATTTCCAACCTGTTAACCGTCTGAATCCAATTTATTTTGCCTTTAACATTAATATTTTATTGACAAATCATTATTTACCGTATATATATTATACATAGCTTTAAAAACCTTATTATTTAACGTTTTAAAAAACAATCAAATTTAAATTAATAATCGGAGTTGTTATGACAAAGAAAGAATTAGTAGACGCTATCGCAAAAGAGTCAAATCTAACTAAAATAGACAGCGAAAAGGCTTTAAATTCATTTGTAAATGCCGTTACCGCCGCTCTTAAAAAAGGAGACGAAGTTAAGTTAATCGGTTTCGGAACTTTCAGCGTTATGGATAGAGCCGCAAGAAACGGCAGAAATCCCCAGACCGGAAAAACGATTCAGATAAAGGCTTCTAAAGCGCCCAAATTTAAAGCCGGAACAGCTTTAAAAGATGCGGTTAATGTTGTTAATGCAAAGAAAAGCGGTAAAAAATAAATTTTATCTTAAATTTAATGGTTTCGTCCGATAGTCGCTTTATTTAGTAAATATTTTAATATAAAAAATATTTTACCCAAACTTGATTATTTTTCCGTATAGTGCTATATTTTATTATATAGTCTTATTAATTTTTAAAAGGTATTAAAATCATGTTAAACGTAAAAGAAAAACAGACTTCAGGAACTCTTGCCGAATTATATAATACCGACTACTATACCTGGGCTATGACCAATGCGGAGCTTCTAAAAAAAGGCAAATTAGACGAAATAGATTATACTAACTTAGCGGAAGAGGTAAAGGACTTGGGACTGTCAGAATATACGGAACTCAGAAGTTATCTTGCAAATTTATTATCTCATCTGTATAAATGGGATAATCAACCTAATTTAAGAACTACGAGTTGGAGTTTGACAATTTGCAATTCTGTAAAACATGTTGCTAAAACTATTAAAAGCAATCCCGGTTTAAAATCCAAACTTGATTTAGCGTTTGAAGATGCATGGATAGATGCCATAGATATACTATCTAAAGACATAAAAGACGAAAGCGTATTAGATTCAATTCCTAATAATTGCCCTTATTCTTTTACTGAATCTATTAAAAAGGCTTCTGAGATAGCACCTGATAGAATCGATAATTCTGATATTCTTTTCCTTAATAACATCTTTTAGCTTTTGCCTTTGCCTTTCTCCCCCTTGCTAAGGGAGCAGGGGGGGGGGGTTAGACCGCTTTTAAATTTAAAAGATTTTGACTGCCGTCTGTCGCAATTTTCAGAAAGGCTTTAGACTGGGAAATGATTAATGAAGAAATAATTAGAAATATAAGAAAGGTTTGTCCAATAACTTGTTTGTAGTAGATAAGTCTATAGTGGTAAAAATTCTATATTTCGACCCTTTTAATAAGAAATTAGGTCTTGAATTTGCGCAAAATTCCCTTTTTTTATAGCACCTTGATACAAGGAGGCTGTTTAGGCCACCTTGAGACATCCCCTGTGGCATGACTTTTTGGAAAAAGAAATCATAATGCCGGTGTTAAGTGATTGAGCCAGTTTTAAGAGAGTCTCCAGCGTCAGATTGCTTTCCCCGCTTTCTATCTGAGAAATAAACTGCTGGGAAACATTCATTTTTTCCGCAAGCTCGGATTGAGTTAGGTTATGCTCATCTCTCGTTTCGGCTATTTTCTGGGCAAGGGCAACTTTGACCCTTTCAAGCTCATAAACTTCTCTGAATTCTGGATTCTTCAGCTTTTCATTAAGATGCTTTTCCGCTCTTTCCAATCTATTTTTCATCGTATTCCTCTTTGAGCATATTCGTTCGGTATTTTTCTATATATTTTTTTCTTTTAAGAGATAATGCAATATCTTTTTCAGGTATCTCGTTCGTCTTCTTCTCTATGGTGTGAACAAAGACAACGCTTTCTTTTAAAAAAAAGAAGTAAAACAACCTGTGTAAATACCTTCTTTCACGTAATCAGCTAATGGACGCCGGAGATTATGTCCTTGTTTCCCAAGCTCGCCAATATAGGCAAACACTTTTGCCTGCTCGTCTAATGGCAGTCCATCTATGAATTCTCTGATAGGAGAGTGTCCCCTTTCATCCAAATAATACCAAATATCCATCGGCTTCCTATATAATAAGTTTACAAGTTATAACTTGTGTTGTCAAGAAATATTTTTCCTATAGGGTAAGGCTATTTCTTCTTCCACACATCGTCAACCGCTTTTTGCAGCGTTTCTGGAACAAGATGAGAATATCTCTTTGTCATCTGTGTTGTTCTGTGTCCCAGAAGCTCCCCCGTGATGTAGAGAGATGTTCCGCCCATAACCATTTTAGAAGCAAACACGTGCCTTAAATCGTGTATATGCATATCATTTAGTCCCGCATTTTTCAAAGCCGTGTGAAAGGATCTCCTGAAATCGTTTAATTTTTTGCCGTCCTTGTCTGTAAAAACATATTCAGATTTTTTTTCAATATTTATTAATATTTCTTTTAAGGGTTTAGATATTGGTATATATCTGTCGTATTTTGTTTTAGTTCCTTTGATCGCTATCACGTTATTATTTAAATTAACATTTTCCCATTTAAGATTTAACGCTTCGCCTTTACGGCAACCGGTATAAATTAAAAATGTTATTAAATCTTTAGTGAGCTTATTTGTGGCGCCGGCAATAAGCCTATCTATATCTTC
>DAHXMB010000069.1:0-6043 GCA_027365695.1 Candidatus Acididesulfobacter sp.
ATAATATAAATAAAGCCATAGATAATAATATAAACAATAGTAACAAAAAGACAGATAACAATAACTATAAAAATAAAAACGTCAATTCATAAATTTTTTTTATTTCTTCTTTATATCTGTAATCTATCTCTAAAATTAAACAAAGTTCTTTATTTATTGGATTATTATCCGCCGAATTTTCTATTGCCGATAAAAATAATTCAAAAATCTTCCTGTAAAACTTAAGTCCATCGACACCTCCGTCAAGAGCTTTACAGGGTTCGTAATTTTTAACTTCATCGCTTAGCAATTCAATATCAGATGATATTATATAAGGCGGATTTGATATAATAATATCAAATTCATAAAAAAGTGCATCATATTTTTTTTTATATTCATTATACCAGCATATATTTTGATTTAAAATATTAAAATAGGTTAATTTAATTTTATTTTCTACATTATTTAATATTACATTATTTCTTGCAACATTTAAAGCTCCGTAGCTATTATCGGCGGCATAAATTTCAATATTTGAATATTGATAATTTTTAGCTATAGATACCGCTATAGCTCCTGAACCTGTACCTAAATCTATAACCGTAATATTTTTATTTATACTGTTATTATTGTTTATACTGATATAATTGCCGTTTTTATTTTTATAGTTATTGTTATCTGTCTTTTTGTTACTATTGTTTATATTATTATCTATGGCTTTATTTATATTATTATAGTTATTATAATTATTATAATAATCGTTGTTTATTATTGTGTTTAATCTGTTAATTTCCTTTAAACTTTCATCTACTAAAATTTCGGTATCGGGCCTTGGTATAAGAACATTTTTGTTGACAAAAAAATCAATTGAATAAAATTCTTTATTTTTGATTATATAAGCAAACGGTTCTTTTTTAGCTCTTCTTGCAATATAACCGTTAAAAACCTTTAATTTATTTTTGCTTATTGTATTTTCATAATTTATAATAATTTTTTCAATAGGAATATTTAGAACATAGCTCATTAACAGCAGAGATTCTTTAAAACAATCAGGGATATCTCCGTTATTTTTTTTTAAATATCCAGCTCCTGCCTTAATTGTTTCAAAAATAGTAATATTATTTGATTTCAAGAGATTTTTGAGATTCAAAATATTTTGACAGCGGAATTAGCAGCTCATCAAGATTTCCTTCCATAATATAATTTAACTTATGAAGTGTTATCCCTGCCCTATGGTCCGTTATCCTGCCCTGTGAAAAATTATACGTTCTGATTTTTTCGCTTCTGTCGCCGCTTCCAACCATATTTTTTCTATTTTTTGCTTCAATAGATTTTTTATCGGCTTCTAATCTGCTTAATAGTCTTGTTCTTAATATTCTTAAAGCTTTAGCTTTATTTTTATGCTGCGATTTTTCATCCTGACAAGTAACGACAAGATTAGTAGGCAAATGGGTTATTCTGACGGCAGAATCTGTTGTGTTGACGCTTTGCCCTCCATGCCCGGTTGACCTGTAAACATCTATCCTTAAATCTTCGGCAGCTATTTTAAGGTCAATTTCTTCAGGTTCCAGCATAACCGCGATTGTGGCGGCAGAAGTATGAACTCTTCCTTGAGTTTCGGTTGCAGGAATTCTTTGAACTCTGTGAACGCCGCTTTCATATTTTAAAAGCCTGAAAACATCTTTGCCTTTAACCGATATTACGGCTTCTTTAAGCCCGCCGGATGCTGAATAGCTTGAAGATATAAGTTCAAAATTAAAATTTTTTATTATTGCATATTTATTGTACATTTTATACAAATCAAGAGCAAAAAGAGCAGCTTCTTCTCCGCCTGTTGCCGCTCTTATTTCTAAAAGTATATCTTTATCGGCATCTGCATCTCTAGGATAAAAATATTCTTTTATTGTTTCGGCGGCTTTATTGGCTTTAGCGGAAAGAGCATTAATTTCTTCAAGCTCCATAAATAGAAGTTCGCTGTCTAATTCTTTTTTTTTTAGCCTTTGAAGTTCTTCTATATCTGAAAGTATTTTATTATATTCTTCAAAAGTATCTATGACTTTTTTAATTAAATTATATCTTTTGATAGGGTCTTTGGCAGATTCATTAAAGCCGTCTTTACTGATTTCTTGAATATTTTCATTAAGATTTTTAGCTTCTTCTTTAAGCTCTTTACACTTTTGTATTATAACATCTTCAAGTTTTATAAACGGCGGTTCGTTATCATTTTGATAATTATTCTGTTCAATTAAATCTTCCATTACAATAAACCCTTTGTCGTCCATTCTTTTTTAATTTCTAAAGGCCTGCCGCAGCTAAACTCTCCTTCCGAACACCCGCTTCTAACGCAAGACGGTCCTGCGCCGTGAAAAACCGACGGAGCTATCGGATAAACAAGTTTAAAAACTTCTTTAGCAAGATTTCTTATTTCCCATTGCGCTCTTTCACATCCTCTTAATCTAAAAAAATGCAACAGTTCTCTTGCATTCATTGTAAAACTTAATTGTGTTTGGGCAGCGTTCGGCAAAATATATCTGGCATCTTCTGCGGGCATACCTTTTTCTAAAAAAAAACCGTATAAAGAATAAATTTCTTTAACTAAGTTATTAAATTTATCTAAAAATTCTTTATTTTCGGATATAGACTCGGGAATAATTATTTGCGGATTGGTTTCTTTGACATATCTCTGACTTCTCTGCGAATACGAAGCTATTCTGTGCCTTACTAATTGATGCGAGGCGCTTCGAGATAATTTATCAACTATAAAAGTAAAATTAGCATGCTCAAGCACTGATTCATGTCCCGAAGTTCTAATTTTTTTTATTAACTTCCTCGCTTTTTCTAAACCGTTTTCAGCTTCTTTAAAATCATACTCAATTTTTGTTATATCGGAAGAACTATAGCATAGCCTAGCTGCTATTGCAATAGTAATTTCCGGATTCGTTGTATAATTTATGAGTTTAACCATCTATATACTATTTATATACTATATAACTATTAATTAACTATTAATAATGAGTAAATTAAATTAGTCTATTAGTCTATTAAAAATAAAATAAAAATAAAACATTAAAATAAATTAAAATTACCTTATTTATTTCTTTTTTTCTACTTTTTTTCTATATTATACTTTTTATTAAACTTTTCTATTCTGCCTGCGCTGTCGACAAATTTTTGTTTGCCTGTATAGAATGGATGGCACTGGGAACAAATATCAATATGAATTTCCTTCCCTGTACTACCTGTAACAAATTCATTCCCGCATGCGCAACGTACTTTTGTTTCAAAATATTCGGGGTGGATTTTTTTTTTCATTTTTGTTCTAACCTCTTTTAAATTTAATTTTTTTAATTTTTCTTATTAATTAAACATTAAATAATAACAAATAACAACAATATCCCAAAATTGCTTAATTTTAATTTACATATTTATATATTTTGCTATATTTATAGTTTTTTATATTTTTATATTAATAAAAGATTAATTATATAATTTTAATAAATAACTTTCAACTTTTTTTATATCGGCGGGAACATCAACCGGAATTGTTGAAATATTAACGGTTTCAACCTTTATTTTATAACCGTTTTCAATAGCTCTCAACTGTTCAAGCATTTCTTTCTGTTCTAAATATGAAGGAGGCAATTGTCCGAAAGTTTTAAGAAAATTTGTTCTATATCCATAAAAGCCTAAATGTTTATAACCAAATAATTTATTTTTATCTTTATTTTTTAAGCCGCTATTTATTAAATTAAATTTTAAATTAAAGTTGTTTCTGTCAAAAGGTATCGGACTTCTTGAAAAATAAATTCCATAATCGTATTTATCGGTTATCACTTTTACATTATTAACGTCCGTAAACTCTTCAAAAGAATAAATCGGAGTTTTAACACTTGTAAAAACAATGCTTTCATCTTCTTTAAAAGGTTTGATTAAGGCATTGATTATTTCATTATTC
The DNA here is from genome assembly GCA_027365695.1 of Candidatus Acididesulfobacter sp. Taxonomy (GTDB): domain Bacteria; phylum SZUA-79; class SZUA-79; order Acidulodesulfobacterales; family Acidulodesulfobacteraceae; genus Acididesulfobacter. The sequence continues at coordinate 3,935 of DAHXMB010000069.1, forward strand.
ACTAAAGGTTCATCTCCCTGAATATTTAAGATAATATCCGCATCAATATTTTCTGACGCCTCAATTATTCTATCAGTGCCGGATACATGAGTATCTTTAGTCATTACGGCATTACCTCCAAAATCAATAACAGCGTCAAAAACCCTTTTATCTTCCGTAGCAACAATTATTTCAGAAACTATTGCGGATTTAGACACGCCTTCCCATACATGCTGAATCATAGGTTTACCCATAATTTTTGCCAAAGGTTTCCCTTCAAATCTTGTAGAAGCAAACCTTGCAGGTATTAAAACCGCTATTTTCATTTATCCCCGCCCATATTTTTATTTATTTATTTATTTAATTATTTAATTAATTAATTAATTAATTATTTAATTTACCCTCTTTTAGTAATATATATATCATAGCCTTCTTTTGCAATAACTTTTGCAAAAGTATACGCTTTCTTTAAACTATCAAATTTTTCCAATACCACACAATAATAATCGGTATTACGCACTGTTTTTATTATTACATGCACACCCGGTACTAAATTTGCGATCACTTTCTCTTTCTTAAGAGCCTTATTTTTAGATGTGTATGCAGCAAATTGAAGCGTATATCCGGTAAGAGGCGGCAAATATTTTGTTCCGAATCCGTTAATTTCATTCTGCTCAACTTTTGCAACGGGATTAGGTCCTAAATATTGTATTTTGACAAGGGCGGTGCCTGGTCCCAGCATATTTAAAGCCCTTGCTGCGGCATATGAAAGGTCCATTATTCTCCCTCCGTAATATGGACCTCTGTCGTCAACATACACTTCAACACTTCTGCCGTTCTTTAAGTCTGTAACATAAGCATATGTATCCAAAGGAAGCGTCTTCGAAGCCGCGGTTAAATCGTACATATTGTAAATTTGCCCGCTTGCCGTAGGTCTCCCCTGAAATCCAGGTCCGTACCATGACGCAATACCTTCTTCCGTATTATGAGGCAAAAATTTTGGCGCATAATATTGCGGAGGGGCAGAACCGTTTACATACTTCGGCTCAATGTGATAGCCGCCAATTATATATGGTACGCATCCTGAGAAAAAAAATGATGTGAATGACATAACAAATAATATAATTATCCATATCTTTATCATCTTTATCATTTCAAATTTTTTCTTTAATAAATAATTTGACATAAATATAATTATATTATATAATTTTAAAATCATACAACTGTAATTATTATAATTTATACTATTGTTCTTTATTGTTCTTTTAAATTTAAAAAATAATTTGATATTTCTTATCAAGAGCGGTGAAGGGACGGGCCCGTTTGAAACCGCAGCAACCGAAACCGTAAATTTTAATTTATCTTTAAAATTTAATTTATTCGGTGCTAACTCCCGCAGGAATGTGGCTTTTTTTAAGTATCTCTTCAAATTCTTCAAGATTAGGATTAATAACGGGAGCTTCATTTAATTTGCCGTTAAGCGCTTCTAAAGTTTTTAATCCGTTTCCCGTAATTGCAAGCACGGTAGTTTCTGTTGCGATAGCTAAAGCAAAAGAATTTGGTTTTAAGGTTATCGCATGTGCTTCAACAGGCAATCTTGCGAATGCAACGGCTGCTTTGGCGGCTTCTTCAGGCTTTGAAAGTTTTGTGTTTATTCCGTCAAATCTTGAAGTCGGCAAGGTCTTAGGCACTCTTATTTACGGGACAAATTTAGTTAAGATAGAAGGGAGCTACGACAAAGTAAATAGACTTTGCACGGAGATAGCAGGCAAACATAACTGGGCATTTGTTAATATAAATTTAAGACCTTATTATGCGGAAGGTTCAAAATCTCTTACATTTGAAATCCTTGAACAACTTGGCTTTAAGGCTCCTGATAATATTGTTGTCCCTATGGCCGGCGGTTCTTTAATTACAAAAGTCGGAAAATCTATTGAAGAATTTGAGTATTGCGGATTAATTGAAAAACACAATACTAAAATATTCGGAGCGCAGGCTACGGGATGCAATCCTATTACATCAACCGTAAAAGAAAAAAGAGAATTTATTAAACCTGTTAAAAATCCTGACACTATTGCGAGAGATTTTGCAATAGTATCGGGATTTTTAACAGGTTTAATAAATTCTCTT
>DAHXMB010000086.1:0-3352 GCA_027365695.1 Candidatus Acididesulfobacter sp.
TATATTCATCCCTCTTTAAGTTTTACTTTTTTAGGCTATAATATTCTTGATAAATTATTTAAAAAACGTAAAGTCAGACAGGCATTAAGCTATGCTATAAATAAAAAAGAAATAATCAAAGGAGCGCTGCTTGGACTCGGAAGGCATTGTTACGGACCGTATATGCCCGGAACTTATTACTATAACGGAAACGTAAAAAAATACGGATATAATCCTGAAAAAGCTTTAAAATTGCTCAAACTAAACGGTTGGAATTTAATAAACGGACGACTTATTAAAAAGGACAAGCAGTTTCAATTTACAATATTGACCCCGCAAGGAAATCCCGAAAGACTTTCGGCTGCCGAAATTATACAGCAAAATCTAAAAAGAATAGGTGTTAAAGTAAATATAAGAGTGATGGAGTGGACATCTTTCATTTCAGAATTTATAATGAAGAAAAATTTTCAGGCAGTTTTGCTCGGTTTTACAATAACGCCTGATCCTGCGGATGCTTCTTCGATATTTTCTGGAAATAGTATTGTTCCTAAAGGTCTTAACTTTACTTCATTTAATAATCCGCAGATTGATAAACTTTTTATTAAAGCGAGAAATACTTTTAATTTAAAAATTCAAAGAAAATATTATTTTCGGATTCAACAACTAATAGCCAAAGATTGCCCGTATACTTTTTTGTATATTCCGAAAGCAATGCCTGTTGTAAAATCAACGATTAAAGGAATTAAGCCCGCTCCTGCAGGTATAGGTTACGATATTAGACAATGGTTTATAGGCGAGAAAATTTCTTGATGGCATATTTTATAGTATAATAAATCTAAACCCAGTAGAAGCGCTACGATATAAATAAGAAAATGATTATTTTATGGCAATCCTGATATAATTTTGATATAATAAAAATAAATTGTCTTTATGTAGCGGAGAAGAATATGGATACATTGGCTTATGCAAAAAAACTAATGGAAGTAGGCGTACCTCAAAAGCAAGCCGAGGTTCAAGCAGAAGCTTTATCTGAAGCATTTAAAGGTGATGTTGCAACAAAAGGAGATATAAAGGAATTAGAAAATAAAATAAAAGACTTAGAAATTAGAATGGTAAAATGGTTTGCAAGTATCATTATAGGTATCATTATAGGTATTATTATTAGTATTTTCTTGAGTGTTCTGAGGTTTTTACACTAATCTATCTATCTATCCCTATCTAATTCAATCAGGACATTTTTTTATTATTTTCTTTAAAATAATAAAAAAAACTAATGGGAATAATAATAAATTGGAAGAAAAAAAACTAACTCATTTAGACGAAAATGGAATGCCTGCTATGGTTGATGTTTCGCCAAAAACAGAATCAGTCAGAATAGCAACTGCCGCTGCCAGCGTTTATATGTCGCAAGAAGCGTTTAATCTTGCAATAACAGGAGAAGGTAAAAAAGGAGACGTATTTTCTACCGCCAAAATAGCAGGAATAATGGCTGCAAAAAAAACATCCGAACTTATTCCTTTGTGTCATCCTTTAAATATTGAAAGCTGCGATATAATTTTTGAATCCGATCAATCTAAAAATTGTATACACATTAAATCGGCAGTTAAAATTTCAGGCAAAACGGGAGTTGAAATGGAAAGCCTTACTGCCGTTTCCGTCGCCGCGCTTACTATTTACGATATGCTTAAAGCCGTTGATAAATCAATTAAAATAACCGATATATATTTGTTGAGAAAAGAAGGCGGAAAAAGCGGAATTTATGAATACAACGAAAATTATCATCTAAATATTTAAAATAAATTATATTGCTAATTTGCTATTTTTTTATTGAATATTATAATTAAATTATTGTAAAATGTTTATAACTTATAAAAAAATAAATATTAAATAAATATTAAATAAATATTAACTAATAATTAATAAAATAATTAAATTTACAACAAATAACAAAGATTAAAAAATAGAGGATTATAAATGCTAAAACATGATGTTGTTATAGTCGGCGCCGGACTTGCAGGACTAAGGGCATGCGTTGAGCTTAGGAAAAGAGGTATAGATGCCGTAATAGTAAGCAAGGTATATCCGACAAGGTCCCACTCAGGCGCAGCTCAAGGCGGAGTTAATGCCGCATTTGACGAAGATGATTCGTGGGAGTCGCATTTTTTTGATACAGTTAAAGGCAGCGATTATATAGGCGATCAAGATGCAATTGAAATATTGACGAGCGAAGCCCCGGGCAATATTTTAGAATTGCAAAAAATGGGAGTTGTTTTTAACAGAAACGATAACGGAGGCATTGCGCAAAGACCTTTCGGAGGGCAAAGCTTTCCTAGGTCATGCTATTATGCCGATGCGGTAGGACATATGATGCTTCATGGATTATTTGATAACGTCCTTAAATATGACACAAAAATTCTTTATGAATATTTTGTTACAAGTTTGGTTGTTGATAACGGAAAAATTAGCGGAGTAGTCGCATATGATATTAAAGAAGGAAAATTTCACGGTATTGCTGCAAAAGCGGTACTATTTGCAACGGGAGGATATGGGCAGGTATATTCGTCTAATACCAATGCGTTAATTAATACGGGCGACGGTATGTCTGTTGCCATAAGAGCAGGCGTTCCTCTTATGGACATGGAATTTGTCCAGTTTCATCCCACAACCCTTAAAAGCACGGGCATTCTTGTGACTGAAGGCGCCAGAGGAGAAGGAGCTTATCTGCTAAATTCGCTCGGAGTAAGATTTATGTCAAAATATGCTCCAAAAACTATGGAATTAGCTCCAAGAGATGTTGTGGCAAGAGCGGAGCAGACCGAAATTAATGAAGGAAGAGGTATTGACGGAGCGATTCTTCTTGACGTGCGTCATCTCGGAAAAGAAAAAATAATGGAAAAATTACCGCAAATTATGCAGCTGTCTATTGATTTTGAAGGGGTTAATCCTATATATGAACCGATTCCTATAAGACCCGGAGTTCATTATTCAATGGGGGGGATTAAAACCGATAATAACGGAAGAACGGCAGTGGAAGGTTTTTACTCGGCAGGAGAATCGGCTTGCGTCAGTGTCCATGGAGCAAACAGATTAGGCGGGAACTCGCTTCTTGATACTATCGTTTTCGGAAGACGGGCAGGAATAGATATGGCAGATTATATTAAAAATGTTGATTTTAGCAAATTTGATGAATCAACTGTAAAAATAGATGAAGAAATATTTGAAAATATTAAAAAATCCGCAGGAAAAGAAAGGCATGGTTTGCTCAAAACCGAACTGCAGGAAGATATGCGTAAAAATGTCGGCGTGTTCAGAGAAGAATCTCTTATGAAAAAAGCAATAGAAAAGATAGAAGAACTTAAAGAACGTGCCAAAA
>DAHXMB010000093.1:0-10308 GCA_027365695.1 Candidatus Acididesulfobacter sp.
AACCGCTTGCAACCATTATTCCGCTATTATTAAGCCACATAAGCATAGATTCGCCTTCAATATATTTAACGACAAAATTAATATTGTTGGGAAGTCTTTTTTCTCTGCTTCCGTTAAGATAAACTTCGTCAATTGAAGATAAAACTCCGTCAATAATATATTTTTGAATAGATAAAAGATGTTCCTTTCTTTTATTGAGTTCTTTTTTTGCTAATTCGCATGCAACTCCTGCGCCTGCAATTGCAGGAACATTTTCAGTCCCAGCTCTTCTGCCGAACTCCTGTATTCCGCCGTCTATTAAAGGCATTATGCGAGTTCCTTTTTTAAGATAAAACAAACCTGCTCCTTTAGGACCGTAAAACCTGTGAGGCGCTGCGGAAAGCATGTCAACGCCTAATTCTTTAACATCTGTTTCAATAAATCCGCAAGAAGTATTAGCGTCCGTATGCACATAAGCGCCGTTTCCATATTCGTGAACTATATTAGAGATTTCTTTTATATTTTGAATTGTTCCTATTTCATTTGAAGCGTTAGTTATGCTAACTAATATTGTATCTTTCCTCATAGCTTTTTTAATATCGTCGGGATTTACAAAACCATCTTTATCTACAGGAACTAAATTAATCTCAAAACCAAGCTTTTCAAGAGATTTAAGCGCGTTTAAAACACTAAAATGTTCTATACTTGAAGCTATTATGTGTTTTCCTTTATCCATACGCGCAAAAGCCGCGCCTTTTATCGCAAGATTATTTGATTCGGAACCGCTTGAAGTAAATATCAATTCATTTGCATTGCAATTAAAAAGCGAGGCAGCCTGCAAACGGGCTTTATCTAATGCCTCTCTTGGCGCATCCCCTAGATTATGTATACTTTGAGCATTGCCGTATTCTTCCATAAAAAACGGTTCCATTGCGGCTTTAACTTCAGGTCTCATTTTTGTTGCGGCAAAATGGTCAAAATTTATCGTCTTCAATTTGAACCTCCTTAAGAAATCTAAAAAATAAATATAATATATGAAATAGCCATATTAAATTTTTCACGATATACAGCTAAATTATTAAATATAAATAAATAAATCTAAAAACTCATAATCTAAACATATATATAATTAAATATATGAACATATTTTATATATTAAGTTAATCGTATTTTTTTATCCTTTATTTTTTATTTCCTTTATATTTATTAGTAAAACATACATTACTAAATTAGTCAAGTATTATTGAAAAAAAAATAAGGAATAAGCTAAAATTTATTTTTATTCCTTATTTTTATAATATTTTAAGGGGACAGGTTTAAATTTGTCCCCTTATATCCTTAATCTGTACTTAATTAATATTTTAAATCTGCCACATTTAATATTGTTAGTAAAAATTGCGCCTAATAAGCAAATAAATTCTAAATCTGCATTACTGTCGCTCTTGCTTTTTATTATTTTAAAGAATCAAGATACGACGCAAGTTCAAATAATTCTTTTTTATTGAGCATTTTATGGTCAGGCATAATTGCCATATAAGATTTGCCGTTAATTTTAACCATAGAACCTGACTTAAAATGTTTCCCCGGCGTTGCAATTTGAACTTCAATCCAATTAATTGAATGTTTTAATGAACCTTCTTTTGAAAGATTAGGTCCTATAGTGCCGCCTTTGCCGTCTATCGTATGGCAAGCAAAGCAATCAATGCCGGTTTTATGAGAATGGATAAGTTCGTTTCCCAACTGAGCAGCGCTAAGCTTAACAGGAGCGGTTAAAGCTTTAACGGTAATGTAGCCGAAAATAACTACCAATAAAATAAATACCACTGTAATTCCTTTTTTCATATTCCCCCCCTTAAAAATAAACGGATAAAAATCCGAAAATGTATTTTAATTTAATAAAATTTAATTTTAATACGATATTAAAGAAAACACTCCGTATGGTTTTAGTTTTTCTCTGCCGTTTAAGAAGGTTAATTCTGCCAAAAAAGCAGTTTCAACAACTTCCGCTTTCAATTCCGATATTAGCTGCGCCGTGGCTGACGCAGTACCTCCAGTTGCCAGAACATCGTCTGCTATAATAACCCTGTCATTTTCTTTAAGAGCGTCTTTATGAATTTCCAGAGTTGCACTGCCGTATTCAAGGTCGTAACTGTTCGAATTGCAATCATAAGGGAGTTTGCCCGGTTTTCTGACAAGTATAACGCCGCATCCGAGTTTATAGGCGATTGCCGAACCTATAATGAATCCTCTTGCTTCAACGCATACTACAAAATCAAGAGATTCGCCTATATAACGGCTTCCAAGCATATCTATCATATAGCTGAACGCTTTAGGGTTTGCAAACAAAGTCGTTATGTCTTTAAAATTAATTCCTTTTTTGGGAAAATCAGGTATTTCACGGATATAGCTTTTTAAATCTTCAGGCTTTGAGATGTTTTTCATATTTTCGCTTGATTTTATTTATTTATTTAATTTATTTTGTAATTATAAAACATCATCTTTTTTATGTCAACCATTTAATATTCATTTATAAATACCTAATCTAAGTTTTAACACCATAAAAAAAGCTTCAAAAATAATTAATTTTGACATTTTAGATTTTCCGAATGTTCTTTCGTAAAAAATTATAGGTATTTCTTCATAAGCGCATTTTTGTTTTACAATTCTATATTTCATTTCTATTTGAAAAGCATAGCCTTTTGATTTTATACCTTCCAGATTTACTTTTTTAAGACATTCTGCGCTATAAGCGTTAAACCCTCCAGTTAAATCGGCTATATCTGTGCCTGTGACAAATTTGGCATATATATTTGCAAAATAAGAAATTAAAAGTCTGTTTATTTTCCAGTTAATAATCCTTATTCCGTCTTTATAACGCGAGCCGACAACCATACCGCATTTTTTATTTTCTATTGTTTCAATAAATTTTTTTATTTCTTCCGGGTCATGCGAAAAATCACAATCCATTGTTATGACATAATCGTAATTATTTTCCGCCGCAAATTTAAAACCCTCTACGTAAGCAGTTCCAAGCCCTAATTTTGCGTGCCGTTTTATTAAAAATAACCGCTCTGCAAAAGAATGACTGCCGTCAATTTTTTTATTTTTTAAATTTAAAATTATTGTATTTGTGCCGTCAGGTGAATTGTCGTCAACAATCAAAAGATTTATAATTGTATCTTTGCTGCTATCAACATCATTATTATTGTTATTGTTAATACTATTGATATAACTATTGTCATTATTATTGATGTCGCTATTATTGACGCTATTACCGTAATTATTTAAAGACAAAACAGAATTTATCATTTTTTCAATATTGTCTTTTTCATTATATGTTGGAATTACTACTAATATTTTCATTTATTTTATTTTATTTTATTTAATTTTATTTAATTTAATTTATTGTTTAGTATAATTTTTTAGACATATGCTTAAGGGCATATTCCGCATTAAAATCTTTCATAAAATAAATATAAAATTCTCTTACGGGCATGAATTTTCTGTATATATCAAGCCTGCCTATAAACATAATTGATTTAAAATATTTTAAATAAGCAGATACAGGATTTATCATATATTTATTGTCCATAACAAACATAGCGTCTTTTCCGTTTAAAGCAAGAAGTTTATTTTTATTTTGCCATATATCGTATTGGTTCAAAAAACCAGAAATATTATATATATCCGGCTTCATATTAAAAGCAGGTTTAAAATTTCCGTAAAAAACCAGCTCATCACTTATAGCATAATGATGAGTGAGTAAAAATAAAGACGGATATTTATTTTTATATCCAAAATATACGATTTTCAAATATTTTGCGGAAGCCGTCCAGCCGAATAAATCATCTGTAATATCGGCAGTTTTAGCTTTACCGGGAATATGCGGAATCAATTTAAAAATACCGCCTTTATGCAATCTATGCTCCTTATCTATATAGCTTATAATATTTGAAACAGGGATGAAATTATAATAAATTTGATAATATAAGACCACGCTCATAAAAAATCCAATAAAAAGAGCAAAATATATAAAATATTTGAACAGGTTAAGTTTAAATAAATTTAAAAATTTTTTAACGCTTAATTTGCTATTTTTATCATAATTATTTGATTTTATTAAATTCTTCTTTATAGAAATAGAATCGCCATCTTCATAAATTCTATTTTGCGGCAGTGCAGCGTTGGAATATTTTTCGCTATTATTATCATAATACAATTTCATCGCCGAACTTATAAAAAAACCGACGAGAGGGAAAGCGCTCAAATATCCTATATCAGGCCAATGAAACAGTATCCTGTGGGAATAGCCGTTTATAATAAAAAAGATAAGGATCGGGACAGACATGCTTAAAGCAAATAATATACTTTCATTTATACTTTCATTTATAATATTTTTTTTATTTTCATTGTTTTTTTTAATGTGTTTATTAAATTTTTTATCCTGCTGGACGGAATTCCGAATGGAATTATCTATATCTTTATTATATTTGTTATATTTATTAACTATATCATCTTTATTATATTTTTTAAAAATATATTTTTTATTATTTTTATTAAGCGCAATATAAAAAATATAGTAAATGAAAACAAAAAATAAAATAATATATATTAATGGACTTATTGCAATGAATTGTTCAAGCCAATTTTGAAAAAATAAGACGGCATTTGAAGTAGGACTTGAAAAACCATGCGACAGCTGAAATTTAAAAGAAATAAAATTATGAGTTAAATTCCAGTAGATTACGGGAAAAAATACACTGACCGCTATCAAAAGAGTAAAATAAGGATAAATAGTTTTAAGCAAGTATCTGTTTTTATTGGAAAATAAAAGATATAGCAATGCTGCCGGAGGTATCAAAGCTGCCGTATATTTGCTTAAAAATGACAATCCGAGAAAAATACCTGCAATAATCCACCATTTAGTATATCTAATATTAAGTTTAGCATAAGCATCAAAGTATCTATTATTATTATTAATTTTTTTATTAATTTTATCAGACTTTTCGCTATTATAAATAAAATTATAAAAACTATAATGATAATTATTATTCATTTTATTTGCCGCAATATAAAAACTTATTAAAAAAAGCAGGGAAAAAAACAGCAGCGGAGTATCGGGCAGCATCATAACGGAAAGGACAACGCCAAATATCGGAGAACACAAAAAAAACAAAAAAGCAAAAAAAGAAGCTCTTTTATCTTTAAATAATAAATAAGTAAGATAATAAATCAAAAAACCGTCAAAAAATGAAAATATAATAGCAGCTAATCTAACCGTTAATTCACTTTTGCCAAAAATGTGCGTAAAAAAATAAATACAATATGCAGCAAGCGGAGCATCGTCTAAATATCCAGGCGATAGGTGAATCGACCACACATAATAATGCGCTTCGTCATTTCCAAGATTTAATGTTGCGGCAAGATGATAATGGATTAAAAAAGCAATAACCGATAAAATTACAAGCCAAATTTCAAATTTATATGCTGCTAAGTAATCTAAAATCTCATTAGATTCTTTATTTATTGTATTATTTATTTTATTTACTTTTTTTGGAATATTTTTAAAATTTTTCACTATCTATATTGTCTATGCTTAATTTAATTATTTTTATTTAGGTTTAATTTTAGTTTATTTAAAACGAAATTAAATCTGTCTCTTAATTCCATAGACGCATCTACGGTTATAACATAAGGCTGCGAAACAGGCTCATCAAGAGTTTTTTTCATCTTTAAATATATTTCTTCGCCGGCATCAGAGTAATCGGAATAATCGGTTAAATTAAAATCTTTATTCTTTTGATTATTTATGCCGCCGTAATCGAAGTGTGCGGGGTAATCGGCTAAATTAAAATCCGATGCCGTTCTCCTGTTTTTAAGCCGTTCAATAATCACGCCCTCTTTATCCTTATCTATTTTAGAGTATATAACTATAAAATTACAGTAGTTTTTTATAAAATAATCAATAAATATTTTTCTATGGCTCTCTTCTAAAAATGTCGCATCCATAACAGCACTTTTTTTAAGTTCAACGGCTCTTTTAGCTTCTTCGAAAATATATTCATAAACTTTTTGGCTTATTGACTTGTCATATATATAAAAATCTTTTGAAGCAAATAATTCTTTTCTTATTTTATCAGAAATAAATAATGATGCGTTTAGATACCCGCTCAAAAGAAAAGAAAGAGCGGTTTTTCCGCTTCCTGGAAGTCCTATATTCATTATAATTATAGGTTTATCTAATAGTTTAGCATAAAATGAGGCTAAGTTAAAATAATTAACGACTTCATTAAAACTATCTGAACTATTTGAAATGTTTAACTTATTTAAAGTATTTAAATTATTTAAATTATTTAAATTACTAACGTTATTAATATTAATAACGTTAGTAATACTGTTATTAATATCATTGCCTTTGTCTATTTTTATTTTGCTTTTATTATTCAACCGTAAAACAGATATTTTACATCTTACAAGAGACCTGTATAATTTGTATATTAAAATCACTTTAAATTCACATTCTTGAAATAAATTTATTAAAGCGGCACTGAAATAGTTCTTGTAATATTCAAATATTTTAACAGATTCATAGAAATAGCTGTTATACTCCATATCCATCAACAAAAAAGCAAAATCTAAATAAGTATCCTGAAATCTTAATTTTTCGCTGAATTCTACGCAGTCCATAATACATATTCCATTAATTTTAGAACTATTTCCGATTATAATATGTTCCATTCTTAAGTCGCCATGGCAGTCTTTAATAAAACCTTTTTCTACTCTTAATTTTATATATTTGCCAAATTCTTCAGAATCTATAAAGTTATAAAAAATATTTTTAATATTATTTAAATTACCAAAATTTAAATTTTTATCTATCTCTAATGATAATACTGAATTTCTTTTATCATTGATATTTAATTTATCATTATTATTATTTTTATTTAATATTTTATTGCTATTTATGTCTTTATTGTTATCATTTATTAGTCTTTTATTATTATTTGCATACTCATTGATAAATTCATAAACGGCAGAATAATTATCGTCAAAATTCTTCTTTAATATACTAATCTTTCCAAATAAAGAAATTCTTTTTGAAGTATTTACGCTTTTATGAAAAAGATAAATTCTTTTTGCTGTTTTTTTTAGGATTTTATCAATATCAAGATTATCTAAGCTGTGCCCGCTATCCGTATTAATATATTGATTATTTTTATAATAGTTTTTCGTTTTTGCTGAGTTTTTATCTATAATATAATTTAAAAATATATCATCTGAAATGCGTTTCATTCTTATTATATAATCAATAATTTTTCCTTCTTTATACCCCATAAATATATTATCATTATTTTTTAATCTTAATTCAGGTATATCAAGATATATTCCATTACACGACCGTCTGTTTAATGAAAGTTCTTTTCTGCAATAAAATTTCCTTTTTTCTATAGACATATAATCTAGAAATCCGAAATTAACTTTTTTCTTTTGTTTATATGCAAATTTTTCGGTGAGATAAATTAACGAAATGTGAGTTTCGATTACTTTTATTTTATTAATATTTTCAGGGGTGATTTGTTTATTTTCAAACTTTATAATAGCTTTAATAATATCTATAATATTTACTTCATTGATATTTATTTCCGGTACATTTATATCTGGCATTTTAGAGGTAAGGGTTTAAAAGTTATTTGCATTTTCACCTAAGATAATTATATCCGTGTATTTATATGTAGATTCCTGATGCTGATTTATTAATTTATTAATTGTTAAATAAAATAAATAATAAATAAGCTATAGATTTTAATTTTTAATTCGCAAAAAATATTTCAAAAATATTAACGGATTTTATATTATTTTATTTTATATTATTTTAATTAACGCATGTTTTAATTTTTTGCGCTGCATCATTATAGCATTATTATAATTGATATTATCTTTCTAAAACACCTGATTCTTTTGCCATTTTTTGCAATTTTGCCATTGCTTTTGATTCAATTTGTCTTATTCTTTCTTTGGTAAGATTAAAAATAACGGCAATTTGGTGTAAGGTCATGGGATTTTCATAGTTTAATCCGTATCTTAGCGTAATAATTTTTCTTTCATTTTCTATTAATGAAAACAGCCAATTGTTTAATAAGCTTATAGTTTCAAGTTTATTAAGTATCTCATACGGCAAAGTATGCTCTTCGTCTTCTTTGATAATATTAGATAAAGACATATTTTGTTCGTCATCATTTTGCGCTATTGAATAATCTAATGAACTTATATTTGCAATTGAACCGTAAATTTTTTCGACTTTATCTATATTCATTCCTACATAATTTGCAATATCTTGAATATTTGGCTCACAGCCTTTTTCTTTTTCCAAATTTTTTGAAGCTTTTGAGATTTTAAACATATTTTCGGAAATATGTATAGGAACCCTAATAAGCCGTGCAGAATTTAATATCGCTCTTTCGATAGACTGCCTTATCCACCAAGTAGCATATGTTGAAAATCTGAAGCCTTTGGACGGCTGAAATCTTTCAACTGCTTTCATAAGCCCGATATTTCCGTCTTCTATTAAATCTTCAAAAGGAATACCCCTTCCAAGAAACCTTTTTGCAACCTGTATTACAAGTCCGAGGTTTGACTGTATCATTAAATCTCTTGCTTCTTTATCGCCGTCATTAGCTTTCAGAGTAAGTTCATATTCCTGATCTCTTGTTAAAAGCGGGTGTTTGTGAATATTTCTGAGATACTGCGTGTAAATATTATTATTAGTTTCACGATATTCATTCTCGGTTTCTACAAAAGATACTGCATCATCATTATTATCCATATTATCCATATTATCTATCATAATATTTTTATAATATACCCAAAATACCGATAGGAAATTTTAATTCCGGATTTCCGCTTACGCTGGAATGACTTTGAGAGGATGTAAATTTCATCCGTACGGTGTCATTCCCGCTAAAACGGGAATCCATTGCCATTAATTTATTGATATATATTTAACAATATCTGTCGGCAATTTTGAGATATATTTTATATTTTAATTTGATTTATTTGATTTATATAATTTAGGCTGCAAAACCTGATTTACCAATGAGTTTAACAAAATTTGCCGGCGCTATTATCTTTTTGTCTATTTTATCATTATTTTTTTTAATTACAAAAATATTTTGTTGGAAATTAACCTCAATCGGCATTACCATTATACCTCCGTTTTTCAGCTGGTCAATTAAAGCTTTCGGTATTTCGGACAAACAGGCTGTAACAATAATTCTATCATAAGGGGCATACTCTTTAAAACCTATAGAACCGTCTCCGATTATAAAAGTAATATTTTTAAAATTTAAACTATCAAGGGTTGTCCGTGATTTTAAGGATAACTCCCTTATTCTTTCAATAGTATAAACTTCTGACGCGAGATTGACTAAAATTGCGGTCTGATAACCAGACCCTGTTCCTATTTCTAAAACTTTGTGATTTTTATTTAATTCAAGCGCAGAAGTCATCAACGCAGCGGTATAAATTCCCGATATTGTCTGTTTATGTCCGATTGGAAGAGGCGTATCGGTATAACTGAGCTCGCTAAAGGATTCTTCCACAAAACTATGCCGAGGTATAGACCTTATAGCATCTATAATTGATGCATCATGGATACCCTTAGATACTATATAAGAATCAATCATTTTTTCAATTAAATTTTTGTAATTTGCCATAAATATATCTAAAATAATAAATTATATTTTTGTTTAATTATGTTCAAGTACTTTAGATAAAGATTATTACATCTATTTTTATTATACTATTATTATAAATTATTATAAATTTTGTAACAAACGTCTATTTTTTAAATGAAAAATCAATATTTTTTAATTTTTCAATAGCATGATAATTTGTCATATCAAGCTGAATCGGCGTTATTGAAATAAAACCCCCATGAACCGCTTCATAATCACTGTTTTCAATATCTTCGAATTTTATGTTTTTACCCCATATCCAGTAATATTTTCTGCCTCGAGGGTCAATTTTTTCAACGACAAAATCTTCAAAATATCTTTTACCCTGCCTTGTTATTTTATATTCAAAATCGGGTGAATTTATAATAGTTTGAGGGATGTTGACATTTAAGAAAGTATATTTTGAAAGTTCTGTCTTGGCAACAATATTAGCAAGACTAACAACAAATTTTGCGGCTTTTCTAAAAGAAAGCTCAATATCTTCTTCCATTGCAGGATCTGTAGGCAGGTATCCTCCGCCTTTATTTACGACTAAAGAAACCGCTATTGATTTTATACCCATTATAGCGCCTTCCATAGCAGCTGAAACGGTGCC
>DAHXMB010000099.1:0-8576 GCA_027365695.1 Candidatus Acididesulfobacter sp.
ATGAGTCTTTCCGCCTCCGTAGAGCATTAACATTAAAGGCATAATATAGGAAGACGGATTATAGCCTCTGTTAGAACCGGGATAAGGCATATATTTATTAATTAAAGAATCTAAGTTTAGACTTTTTAGTATTTCCATATATATTGCAAGACCCGACCTCGGCGTTATTTTATCTTTTGTTATTCCTAACTTGAAATTTAATTCATATTGTTTTAACATATTAATTACCCCTCTTATTTATTTTGTTTTTCACCTGATGGGTGAATATAATTATTAATAATTATATCACTGAAAGGTATAAAGCCTAACAGGCTTTATGTAAATAAGGGGTTTTGTTGTTTTTATAACTTTTCTATCGGCAATTTATAGCCTTAAGGCCTTATGCGAAGCACGGGCAAAGCCCGCCCTTCACAAATGCACACTTTAATGTTTTAGATTTATTACAAAAAAAGGGAGTTATAAGGCGTACAAATTAAGTAAATAAAAGGAGGTGATTGGATTAAAGCAGTAAGGCGGGGTTAAAATAAATGCAACTTGCTATGTAGATTTACTAGAAATTTAATAAATGCATAAAAATGCATAAAATTAAATTTATAATCGGTGAAAAGCGGATTTTTCGTTCGGCGTTATACGCACTTTTCGTTCGGCGTTTTAGGGAATTTTAAATCGGTGTTGACATTTTTACAGGAAGAAGTAAAAAAAGCACTCTTAATATTAATTTCTATCTTATCCATTAAATATAGAAAATCCAGACTTAAAATAACCTTTTCTATAGGTATATTTATAGGATATTCTCTATTTAATATAGAACGAACTTCATCTAAATACATACTTCTATTTCCTATAATAGATAATATATATCCACTTATTGCTATTAATGAGTCAATAGGCTTTGTTATCTTGTTAGGCATTAACATTTTTTGATATACCTACATCACATAGTTCAAAAAAATTACCCATAATTATTAGAAGAGCATATTTTGAATCATCAGTCTTTTTAGGAAATTGTTCATAAAATTCATCAAAAAGTGATTTAATAATAAAATTCATATCTTTATGTTCATTAAATAATTTTTTATACATTTTGACTATTTGCGGTCTCAGATCTTCAAATTTAAATTTAACATCGGATTCATTATATTTTTTTATCAAATAACTTTTATCTATCGCATCTCTCAAGGCATCTGCTAATTTGTTCTCTAAATGATTTATCAATATCTTTTCCTCTTTATCGACACTTAATGTTATTTTATTAAAAGGATCAGACACAGTAACTCTATTTTTTAGAATAAAATGCACGACATCATCTATAATTTCATTATTAGAAAATAGCAACATTTGTTCTTGCATATAACTGTCAAAAAACTTATCATTTAAAATTAATTTAATTTCATCTGGTTTAATATTATATAAATTCAAAACCATGGTTTTTATATCTTCATATAATAGGATCTCAGATTTAATATTATATTTACTCTCTATGTCATTTAATAATGTATGGATTTGTGCAGGAACATTTTTAAAATGATCTCTATGATTTAACACAAAAATCCATTTTTCAAACTTAAATTTGCTCTCAATCTTCCATTTTTTGTAACACCGTTTAAAATCTTTTAAGATTTTGTTTTTAGTTTCTTTTAAATTAAGTTCGGATGAAGGAGCATAAACTTGAAAAAACGTGCCTTCCTGCTTACATAAATACTCAGTTCCCCAATCACCGTCATTACCATATGGTCTAATGTATTGCAAACACTCATATTTAAGCTTTAGAATTTCAAATATAAAATATTCAAAATCTTTCTCATGCTTTTCAAGACATTTTAATTTAAAAGAATTAACAATATTTTCTAATTCATTATTGTCTGAATTATTTTGCGTCATAAAAACAATTTTTTAGTATAATGTTATTTATTACGGTTTAAATTTATATATGTTATATTTTTTAATTACAACTAATTGATATATTAATACTTATCTTATACCTTTGTCAAGTATCGGCAATTTTCGGATATTTTATTAGTTTGACATCGGAAAAAATGGAGAATATAATAATACTATTTCACATATGATATGACTGACCGAGTTACCGACATCCAAGAACAGCAGGCGAGCGTGTCAGCTGTGCAAATCTCGAAAAGAGGTTTATAATACTAAGGGCAAAAAAAGGGAGGATATGCATGGTTTATTCATACTTTTAAATGTTTTCTCTATCGAATAATATAGGTATAAATATATTTAAATAAATTAAACTAATCTTAATGAGACTAGGACTTAAAAACTAACGCTACCATGAAATACCGCGAAAGTCAACGCGACAAAGATCTGAGTAATCGCTTTGCTAACGATTACGCCCACGCAATTTTGCGAAGAATTATTCTTAATGAGGGCATGCTTCGTGGGCTAAGCGGGTTGGATGTCACATTTAATTATCTCATTACCGCAATTGCAGGCAAGAACGGCGCTGGAAAGTCCACAATATTGGCTCTTGCTTGTTGTGCCTACCACAACAATAAGGATGGCTTTAAACTACCTAAGCGCAACAACACTTACTATACTTTTTCTGATTTCTTCATTCAGCATGCCGATGAGATTTCTCCAGAAGGCATCAAAATCCAATATTACATTGCGTACGATAAATGGAGGAAATCTTCCTCGATGCCAACAGGTGCTGGTATAGGAATGCAACGACGAAGCAAAAAAAAAGGCGGAAAATGGAATAACTACGATGAGAGGGTCAATCGGAATGTGATTTTTTTGGGTATTGAAAGAATAGTTCCGCATAGCGAACGAAGCCAATCACGGTCATATTATCGCGCCTTTCATGATAGAGAATTAAGGGGATGGGAGGAAAAAGTCAAAGAAGATGTCGGATTTATTCTCGATCGTCAATACGATAAGTTTCGCTATGTTGAATATTCAAAATATAATCTTCCCATCGTTAAGGTTGGTAGTATAATCTATTCAGGCTTCAACATGGGAGCGGGCGAAAACACCCTGTTTGAGATATTCTCAACCATCCGTTCTTGCGGGCAAGGCTCGTTGCTTGTTCTGGACGAGATTGAATTAGGGCTTCATGCAGAGGCGCAATTTAGACTCATTAAGCGACTTAAAGAAGTCTGTTATCAAACGCACACTCAAGTAATTTGCACAACCCACTCTAGAGAGATTTTTGATAGTCTGCCTCCTTACGCACGTATTTTTATAGAAAAAATTGGCGATAAAATTAAGATTACTGAAGGCATTTCGTCCGATTTAGCATTCGCCAAACTCGCCGCTACTAACAGCAGCAATGAAGTCGAGATTCTTGTTGAAGATGATATTGCAAAAGCCATTCTTACCTTGGCTTTGCCAATAGGAATACGTTCTCGAGTAGTAATAAATATAGCGGGGTCAGTGAATAGACTCACTCGCCGACTCGCAGATGCTTATGTTCAAGTCAAAACGCGTCCCTTCATGGCGATCTTTGATGGCGATCAGCGTAGTAAATCTAGTGAAAATATTAAATATGCAGAAACTATGGTAGAGTCGCATGGGGAAGACTTCCCTGCATGGTTAGATTCCCACATAGACTATTTGCCGGGAGATACTTGGCCAGAGGCTTGGCTTGTTAAGAATGCGATTGACCATTGCATTCCGTCACTTGCACTTGATTTTGGTTGTACAGAGGATAATCTTAAAGAGATCATACAAAAAGGACTCAGAGCTGGCGGGCACAACGAGTTTTTCGAAATTGCAAAACAGCTTAACATTGAACAAGAAACATGTTTTCAACTGGTAGCTAATAATGTAATCAGAGCGTTATCAAAAGACTTTAAGCCGATAATTTCTCATGTTGAACTGGTTCTAAAAGATAATAATTAATTCATGCCAATTCTTCATTGCATTATCTTATTAGTCTTGAGTTCATGGTGCGTTTGGCAATCCTGTCTTTTGGAAAACAGGATAATATTGATAGGAATTATTTTGAAGAAAAATCCGTATTTATCAAATGAGTTTGTGGATTTTAGGGATATGATTGGTCCAAGACATTGGTTAGTTATCTCGAAAAATCTAAAGTAGAACCCCTAATCCCGATTTAGAACTACATAATATACTAAAAAATAATAAAAAAACCCTTATAGTTTCTATGTTTACGTGAATATACAAGCCGTGTAAGAATCAGGCAAAAACTGTTTATTAGAAATAAAACGAATAAATTTTTCTTTATCAAAAATAAGTGTTTTTGCAACTTCAAAAAAGAAATGTTTTTTTATTGTAGTATCAGACAGAAGAAGTTCAATTAATTTTACATCATTTTTTCTTGCTAACTCCTGAATCTGATTTTTTAGTAATACTTCATCATTAGAAACTAATCTTTCGTCTTTTTTTAATAACAGAGTAAGTTGTTTTAAAATATTTTGCATTATTTTTACCTTATTAATTTATTTAATTCTAAAACCTCGTCTTTGCTTCTAATTTAATTTTATTAGATATTTAGTTTAATTTATTTTTTTCTGAAAATAGCTGATTGATTAAATTAGCGCAAATTGAAGTCCATATTTTTCCATCAGGAAAGTGAGGTTTTGTATCATGAGCTAATTGATTTCTTTGCATACAGATTAATCTTATTTTATCTTTGCTTAATTTTACTATTTCTTCATTAATCACAGGTTCTAAATTATTGTTGAAGCCAATGCTTTTTTGTTGTTCTGTATATGGTAATGGTATTCCTATATCTTCACCATTCTCATCTTTTAAGTTATTTAAATTAATTAATTTACTATGAACAGCACATTGTAATAAACAGCTAAGTCCGCAAGCAGGCGTTTTTGCTTTTTCCTGAATATCATTATCTTCTTGACTTAACTTTTCATTATTATTATTTTTTTTAAATAATAACTCCATCTGTAATCCTAATGCGCTTTCTAATGTTATAAGAGCATGTTGTTTTGCTATCATATCAAAAGATCTATAGTAATATGAATAAATTAAAAGGTTTAAAACGGTCGTAAAATTATTTTGTATTATAATGGGAACATTGCTATTTAATTTGATATTTGTAACGTCATAATAATGTTTCTCGAGAACTTCTTTTTCTTTGCTTTTAAATAAAAGGGCACAATCTTTATCCTCTTTTAAAATATCTAAATTATTTATACCTTTGCTCTTTGCTAAAGAAGCAATAAAATTTTCATAATTCCTGTTGTTAAGTAAAAACTCATCATCTACCTTGCATATTTCATCGAGGTTTTTAAATGTTGTCATATCAATATCTTCTTTTTAAAAATCTTTAACGAATTATAATTTTATTGATTTTATATTTAGCGATGCTAAAAATTATCTTTAATTATAATATGCTCTGTTTTTTGTCTTTTATTATTTTTAAAACCTCATCATCGCCTCTAACTTTATCCCGTTAAGCACGTAAACGAATACCGTCCCGACGTAAGCGCCGGTCTTTGCTATTACCCTGTATCCGTAATAATTAGCCGTTGCTTTGCCGTATTGCCTTGCCTGTTGGATAGTATTATTTATAACAGGTTTAATACCGTTTGGCAAGTTATTCCACCCAGCCATATTGGTATTTTTAACTTCAGTTATATTGCCGGAACAAATTTTGTAATTTTCTATCGCCCAATATGCCGGTTTTGGAAAGCCCTGAGTTCTGCGGATTATGCTAATTAATTTACAGCCGGACATAGTCGCCGTTATCGGTATGGCGTCATAAGTATAAGCTCCGCTGGTATAGGTATAAGGACTGCCGGAATTATACACTCGCATTGCGAGTTTATTAAAGTTAGAATCTGATTTATTGTAGGGAATGTTAAAAATGCCGAAAGCAAAAACATTATTTGCAAAAAACAAAATAAGCGCAAAGACTAATAATATTTTTTTCATAATTTTTATACCTTTTATCTTTATTCTTATTATTTTTAATTTATTCAGCTTAAAATACTCTGCTTTAAATATATAATTAATGGTTTCTATTGCCTTTTTAAATACGCTGTTTAAACGCTCTATAATGCGTTTTAAGGCGTGTTGTCTGTAAAGGCTTATGATATAAGGCTTTACAGAGTGTTAATTTCGTTTAAAATTTTTTATAAGACTTTGATTTGCCGGTTCCCCAATCTGCATCTCTGATATATAAAATTCCGTTTTCTATTTTTAGAAAATAATTAAATAATTTAGTATATGTTTTCTTTTGATTACTTTGATATTTTTTGATTAACGATACTAAAGTATTTTTGACGGCGTTATCTATACTTTTAATATCTCCCAGATAATTATCCATTTTTTTTAATGAATTTTTATTAGAATTAAAAAAAATCGTTGATAATTAAGCATTGAACATTATTTATTATATATCTGAAATAATCATTTTTATATGATTTGATTTTATTTATGTTCTTATTTTTCATTTTTAGTTTAACTCGTTTAAAATATCCTGCTTGAATTACACTGTCAATGTAATTTATATCACCTTTTTAAATATGCCGTTTAAACGCTCTGTCCCACGTTTTAATGCCTATTGTCTGCAAGGCATTGTTATATAAAGGTTTAAAAGCTATAATATTCTTATTTCGTGTAAACATTTAACCCGATTTTGATTTCCTCCTTGCCGGGCACTGATATATTGCCTTCCGTAGAAGCGATAATAGTTGACTTGCCGCTGCCGGACTTGCCGAATGTCTTGGAAAGGTCAACCTTGATTGTTAAAACATCGTCGTTAATGCTCATTTCAATATTTTTCATTTATATGGCCTCCGTAAATTTATTTTTTAATTATTTTATTTTAATATATTTATTTAATTTTTTCTTTGAAATATTAAAATGCGGAATAAGCATTAAATCTTTCTTAAAAGATTTTGCTTTATGCCGCCTTAAATCTTTTTTAACATATATTTCTATTACTTTTTGAATATCCATGATATTTATAATATTTATAATATTTTTGAGATTAATAATTTCTCTTAAAAAACTCCGTCAAACTGTTTATTCTATTTTCCGGCTCAGGCAGACTAAAATCCCCGTATCCTCTGTTAAGCCAATAAGCCTTACACTCAGGACAATTTAACCCTATATGATGAATTACGGCGTTGTAATCGTCTATGTAATATTTTATTCCAAATTCTGAAATAATTCTATGTTTTTCTTGAACGCTCGCGTAATATACGGGAATATCTTTATTAAATATGTTATATAAATTAGCTTTTCTTAAATGCAATATTTCTTTAGGAAAAGACGTTATAAAGCATTTGATATTGCTGATGTAATTCTTTAAGTTTAAAACTTCGTCGAAAATATCCATATCGGAATAGTCTATATTTAAATTAATTAAGGATAGCTGTTCCTGCGTTATTTCATATCTTTCAGTTATATTGTATATTTCAGGATGCTTGATTGAGATATTAAGACTAAGCTCGGCGGCTTTTTTTTGAAAAGTCTTTTCATAATCGAATATCACTCCGTCAAGATCTAATGCGGTTGAGCTTTGCTGAATTAGCCCAGCTGAAACTTCGTTTTCGTTTCCGGGTAACATTAATTATACCTCTGTTTGTTTTGTTATTTGAATATCTTTTTTAAAATATCCCCTTATATCTAATATTAAAAGTATAGCGTTCAGAATTAAAAGACTCCATACGTTATCGATATAAGCTATTGCTATCCACAAAATACAGCTCAATATAGATATTAGAAACCCTATTTTATATTTATGCGATGAAAAAAACCATACGGCTAATAGTGTAGCCAATAAGCCGGAATAGTTTAATATTTGAAATAAAATTTGGGTTAGCATTTACGCTGTTATCTCCTTTTCACCTGTTGCAATATACACTTTTTCTTTTAACTTTTCCTTCTTATATTTTTTTTCCAAGTCGAATAATTCCGCCTTTAAATTCTTAATAAACTTAGGAAAATTCTTTAAATCTTCTTCTAAACAAGTAATATTTGCGCCTCTGCGGCAATCAGAATCTACCAACTTGTTGCTAAAATCATCGTGCCCGTTATTATTAATGTATTCCTGTGTTCTTTCGTCTGTTACTTTAAGCAACTTCTTTAAAAATTCTATTTCTTCAGGTATTTTTTTTAACCTTTCTTCTAACCTTTGAATTTCTCTTTGGTCAGATTCAATTTGACATTTTAAAGACAATAGCCGTCCTTTGTTTTCTATAAGTCGTCTATTTACAAAAGTTGATTCTTGATTAGATTTAGCTTTTTTAAGTTTATAAGATTCAAACATTTTCGCCTCCTATTATTCTATTATAAATATTTTATTATATTTATATAGCGAAGTTTTCCGGAAAAAGAACCTCCATTATTGACCTGTCTACGCATTTCCTGAAATATATCGACCTTATGAAAATTTTAATTTCGTCCCTGCCGAATTTTTCAATTAAAACGCTTAAAGCGTTTCTCAATTCTTCGATATCGTCTTTGCCGTATTTTTCCTTTTTGTCTTTTATTTCTTCAAAGTCTTCGAATATTGCCTGCGCTATTAAGTCTTCCTGAATTTCTATTTCTTCCGATTCACTTTTTGATATATCTCTTTTTTCTTTTAATCTGTCCGCACTGCGAACATATTTTAAGGGGATATT
>DAHXMB010000141.1:0-7243 GCA_027365695.1 Candidatus Acididesulfobacter sp.
TTTTGCTGAATAGTCTGAACTTTAGAAACAATTTCTTTAGTAGCTTTGACTGTTCTTTCCGCTAATTTTCTCACTTCATCCGCTACAACTGCAAAACCTCTGCCCTGTTCACCAGCCCGCGCAGCTTCGATAGCAGCGTTCAACGCTAAAAGATTGGTCTGATCCGCTATATCATTGATAACAGATATAATTTCCCCTATTTCTAACGAGCTTTTTTCTAATCCGTTAATCAAAGAACCTAAATTTTCCGTCAGCACTGCGACATTTTTAATGCCCGATATAGCATTTTCTACAATATCAAAACCTTCTTTTGCATTGCCGGAAGCTTCTTTTGCAACATTACTGACTTTTTGCGTATTATTTGCTATCTCCTTGATAGTCTGCGACATCTCTTCGGAAGCGGCGGCTACGTGAGTAGAAAGCTCCGATTGTTCTTCCGCTTTTTCGCTAATCTCGGCAACACTAGTTTCTATAGAAGTGCTAACGTCTACAATAGCCATTGCTTGTTCGTTTACCGATTGAACGGTACTTCTTAAATCAATAATAAATTTGTTAATTTTGTTGGATACAGCAGTAATTTCGTCATATATGGGATATTTGTGAACCTTGCAAGCTTCACAAATATCCTCTCCTCTCTTGCCAAAACGATCTATTTGCTGATGCCAGCATAATTCTTCCAGTTCGTCCGCGCTTAGCAAGCAATCCTTATGTCTGTTTTTAATAATAGCAGGCATATCATAATAATCCAATGGGATTAGCTTGTTTAAACCTCCTTCTAGTCTTATCTCACGCATTTTATTAAAAAGATTCTTCATCGGTTTAAGAAAAATGAACTTCAAAACAATATATATTAAAAATACGGCAAATATAAGACCGATCAATGCGGATACTATAATAATACTTAAAAACTTTTTAGACGAGTTGACAGTATTTTTGAGAGAATAAAGTAATTCTACGCCTCCGAGCGTAGTACCAGCTTTCACGGTATGGCATTTAAGACAATTGAGTCCGCGCTCTTTCGTCCTGGCAATAAAAGGAACTCCCACCATGAGATAAGACTTTCCGTCTTTATCAAATTCTTTAGTTATAGTCTTCTTAGAAGCCAGTATTTTTTTATCAAAGGCAGTCGTAGGAATTTCTTGTTTTAAACCATGCCCGAATTCTTTATTTACAGGTTCTCCCCTTAAAAGTTTAAAAGCATCTATCCCTTGTATTTTCCTATAAATTGCAAAAAGCTGCCTTCTATCGGCTTTTTTTAAAATTGTGCCATTTAACATCATTGCATTTAAGCTTGAAAGCATTGTATTCGCAGTGATTGCAGCATTATTTCTGGTTGTTTTAATAGCAAGATTTAGCTGAGTAGTATATGCATAATACGAACCGCTCAATATTATGACGAAAAATAAGACTGAAATAACGGTAAGCAATTTAGTTTTTATTGAAATCTTTTTTAATCTTGCTAAATCAAACATCATAGCCTCCCTTGCCGTCAAGTTGATTCACTGCGATAATATAATTATAATAATTATTGTTAAATAGCGAAATTAAATGAATTAATAAATGCAATATTTCCGATTTTACATTATATATATTAAATAATAAATATTTTAGTTAAACAAGAAAAAAATTATAAAATAACATCGGCAGAATTATTAATTAATTAATTTTTATTTAATTAATGCAATTTTTCTATATAAAATAAATTTTTTTCGCCGATACCTGCTATATCGGAAATCTCAAACTTGCTGAAACCTGCATAGAATCTTTTGCAATAGTTTTCTAAATAACGTTTCTTAGCAATTCTCACCGACAGTTGCCATAAAGCCCATAAGCTTATAGCTATGGGAATATAAAGCAATACCCAAAATTGCCGATAGAAAATTATTTTTCTGGATTCCTGCCTGCGCAGGAATGACTTTGCGGGTATTTAAGTTTTCACCCAAAGGGTGTCATTCCGCTAAAGCGGGTACGCTTTAAAGCCGTCGGCATTTAGACGGCTCATCCAGAAAGATAAATTTCTAACGGTGATTTAAGAAGATAAATTTTTCTTGACTATATAAATTAATTTTTATAAAATTATATGTCATTTAATTTATTAATAATTAATTTAATGATAGTTAGGTTAAGTGATTAATATTATATCTAAATATTAATGAATATAATATACAAGAATTCTGAAATATAATATAATAATATAATAAAAACTCCAAATAATGTATAGAGGTATTTTATGAACGATTATGCAATTATTAATTCAGGCTCTAAACAATATAAAGTATCTATAGGAGATACTATAAAAACAGAAAAAATAAACATTGAAAAAGGCGGCGAGGTAACTTTTAGCGCCTGTATGACAAAAAAAGGCGATGAAATTATTATAGGAAATCCTCTTATTAAAAATATAAACGTAAAAGGAGTCGTCGTTAAGGAAGAAGGTAAAGCAAAAAAAGTTATAGCTTTTAAGATGAAAAGGCGAAAAGGCGAAAGAAAAAAGATAGGACACAGGCAAAGATTTTCTGAAATTAAAATTACGGAAATTTCTTAAAAAGTATTTAAATTATTAAATAACCGTAATTATGTCAACCAACCGTAAATTGTTTATAAAGGCTGGACTTGAAAAAACTTATGGAGTATCCATGAGAAGTATAAATTAAGAAGTATAAATTTTGATAAATTTTTGCAATATAGTTTATATAAAATAAACAATAAAATAATTTTAATAATAAAAAAATAAAAGGTGTTAAAATGGCTCATAAAAAAGCTGGAGGCAGCTCAAGAAACGGTAGAGACAGCAAAGGTCAAAGACGCGGCGTGAAAAAATTCGGCAGCGAAAAAATAAAAACCGGGCAAATCATTGTTAGACAAGTCGGTTCTACATTCCATCCCGGAAAAAATGTTAAATTAGGCAGGGATTATACATTATTTGCCATAGCCGACGGTTATGTCAAATTTCATTATGGAAAAAATGACAGAAAATTTGTAAGCGTCGTTAATGAATTATAATATGTGATAATAAAATAAAATTATAAGAAGCAGCAGTATATACTATTATTATAACGATATATTTTGATTATAAAAATATTATTTTATATCTTCCAGCTTCGTCGTATAAATTTATCGGCTGTTATCTGCGGATAGCAACCAATATATCCCTCCCATAACGGCTATGCAATTTATTGTTTTTACGTAAATTGCAGAGAGCTCAATTTTATAATTTAAAAAAATTTAAATAAACATTTAATAAATAATAGTTTTTATTTTAAATGAAATTTATAGACAATGTTTTAATAGCCGTTGTTTCGGGAAACGGAGGGAAAGGCGCCGTTAGTTTCAGACGAGAGCGGTTTATCCCGAAAGGAGGACCAGACGGCGGAGAAGGAGGCGACGGCGGAGACGTTATTATTATCGCAGACCACAATGTTTTAAGCCTTCTTGATTTTAGATATAAACCTAAATATCCTGCCGAAAACGGAAGGAGCGGACAAGGCGCAAATAAAAAGGGAAGAAACGGACATGATATTAATATAAAAGTTCCTATAGGAACCTCGGTAATTGATTTTGAAACAGACGAAATTATAGCAGACCTTACTGATGACGGTGAGAGATTCATTATCTGCAAAGGCGGAAGGGGCGGCAAAGGAAATGCCTTTTTTAAATCATCAACCAATAGAAGACCCCGCTTTTCTCAGCCGGGAATGCCCGGAGAAACTAAGAAAATATACCTTGTTTTAAAAAGTATAGGCGACATTGGAATAATCGGTCTTCCTAATGCAGGGAAATCTACGCTTATTTCTAAACTGTCCAAAAGTCATCCTGAAATATCTTCTTATCCTTTTACTACAAAATCTCCGAATCTCGGCGTATCTATAGATGAAGAAACAGGCAAATCTTTTGTTATAGTCGATATACCGGGTATTATGGAAGGAGCTTCGGACGGATACGGATTAGGTATAATTTTCTTAAAGCATATTGAGAGAGCTAAAATTTTATTACATTTAATAGAAATAGGCAAACCCGATGAAATTATAAACAAATTTAATATCGTCATTAACGAAATAAATAAATTTAACAAAGATATATTGACAAAAAAACAGATTGTCGTTATAAATAAAATTGATACAATAAAAAATAAAAAGGAATATAATAATATTAAAAATAAAATAACCGAATACTTAAAGCCTTTAGAGATTGAATTATTATTTATATCTGCTTCTCAAGATACAGGGTTAGATGAATTAAAAGCAAAATTAAGATTATTGGTAAATTATAAAATCGTTGAATAACAAATTAATTTAATTTTAATTTAATTGCCAAATAAATCCTGCTAAAATTAAAGACTTATAAAATTAACAATTAACTGTATTAAATATAATATAAATAGACAGATAAAATATAATCCAAATATTAATATATAATATTAATATGTCTGCTTAATCAAAATATAAATTAAGCTTGAATAAAAAATTTAAAATAAATTAAATAATGACTGAAATTATTAATAAAAATAATGATTTCTTTAATTTAAAAAAAAGAATAGTAGTAAAAATAGGAACTCAGGTTTTAATTAACAACGAGGGTAAATTATCCCCTGCATCATTTAAAAAAATTACAGAGTTTATTAATGCTTTAAAATTAAAAAGAAAAGAAATTATTGTAGTTTCATCCGGGGCGATTGCGGCAGGAAGAAATGTTCTGAATATTGAAACATCCGCTAAATTTTTGACTATTCCTCAAAAACAGGCTTTAGCTTCTTGCGGACAATCTCTTCTTATGAAAACTTATTCATCCTATTTTAAAAAATATAATATAAAAACTGCTCAAATTCTTTTAACCAAAGACGATATATCGTCAAGAAAAAGATTCACCAACGCAAGAAATACTATTTATGAATTATTAAAAAATGATGTTGTCCCGATTATTAATGAAAACGACACTATAGCAACGGAAGAAATTAAATTTTCAGATAATGATTATCTTTCTGCGCTAACGGCAAATCTGGCATGTGCAGATCTTTTAATAATATTATCTAATGTTAACGGGGTTTATGATAAAAATCCATCTTTAGATAAATTTGCAAATCAGATAAAAATAATAGACGATATAAAACATTTTATTTCTGATTTTAAAGATACTTCAAAAAGTATTCACGGAACCGGGGGTATGAAATCAAAACTTGAGTCGGCTTATATTGCTTCGGAAGCCGGAATAGATACCATTATTGCTTCAGGAAAAGACAAAAAAGTCCTTAAAGATATATCAAACGGTAAAATCACGGGAACATTTATTTTATCTTCCGGCGAAGACATTAACAAGAAAAAACACTGGCTTATATTCGGCATGGAAAAAAACGGTTCGTTAATCTGCGATAAAGGCGCGGAAGAAGCTATTCTTCTCAACGATAAGAGTTTGCTTGCAAGCGGCGTTATAGACGTTAAAGGTAATTTTAAAAAACATGACGGTGTATATATCACTAATGAGCAAAATAAAATTATTGCCGCCGGAATATCTAATTTTGATGCGGAAGAAATAAAAAAAATTAAAGGATTAAAATCAAGCGAAATTCAATTAATATTAAATAGCATAAATGCCAAAGGAATAGGAATAGCCGTGCATAAAAATAATATGGTACTCCTCTAGAATTTTAAATATTATTAATAATTTTTTAGGGATAAGCGATCACTGATTGAATTATTATTATGCTTATGGTGTATTATAAATTAATATTACATTTAATATCTTAATATAAATATAAGGTTATAAATAATTATGAACAATCAAAATCTCAGCATAGAAACTATTGCAAAACAAACATACGATGCAAGCAGATTTATTGCAAATTCAAGCAGTGCAATTAAACTCAGCCTGCTTAATGATATTGAAAAATTACTGATTGACAAAAAAGAATTTTTAAAATCGGAAAACTTAAAAGATATAGCAAACGCTAGAATTAATTCGCTTAAAAAACCCTTAATAGACAGGCTGACTATCAGCGATAGCACTATGGATTCAATGATTAAATCCATAGAAGACGTCAAGAAAATAAAAGATCCTATAGGTGAAATTGAAAATATATCCATAAGACCTAACGGTCTTATGGTCGGAAAAATGCGGATTCCGCTTGGAGTAATAGGTATAATTTATGAATCAAGACCAAATGTCACGATAGACGCTTCTATACTCTGCTTACTATCAGGCAATGCGGCGATTTTAAGGGGGGGTTCCGAAGCTATCAACTCTAACCTTGCTTTAATTTCTATCATAAAAGAAGCTCTAAGAAAAAACAAATTGCCTGAAGAGACTATATCAATGGTTCCTTATACCGACCGCTCTGCCGTTATAGAACTTATATCCCAAAAAAAATATATTGATCTTATAATACCGAGAGGCGGCGAGGGATTAATTTCATTCGTAACAGAAAACTCAAAAATTCCCGTGGTCAAACATGATAAAGGGGTCTGTCATATTTACATAGATGAAGCCTGCGATATCCAAAAAGCCGTTAAAATTGTTATAAACGCTAAAGTTCAAAGACCTTCCGTATGCAATGCTTTAGAAACGCTTTTAGTCCATGAAAAAATAACAGACAAATTTATGCCCGTTCTATTAAAAGAATTACATAGCAAAGGAGTAGAAACAAGACTTGACGGCAACCTTTTAAATATATTTAAAAATAAATTTAAATTTATAACTGCCGCTTCCGATAATGATTGGAATGAAGAATACTTGGACCTCATTTTATCAATCAAATCCGTAAACAATATTGACTCTGCTATTGAACATATAAAAGAACACGGGTCAAACCATACTGAAGCAATAATAACGGAAAATTATACAAATGCAATGGATTTTATTAGAAAAGTTAATTCTTCCTGCGTTTTAATAAATGCATCTACAAGATTTAACGATGGATTTGAGCTTGGACTTGGGGCGGAAATAGGCATATCCACATCAAAAATACATGCATACAGTCCAATGGGAGCGAAAGAACTTACTACAACAAAATTTGTGGTTTTCGGAAATTACCAGACAAGATTATGAAGATAGGAATATTCGGAGGTTCATTTAATCCTATTCATTTTGGCCACTTAAGAACATGCGAAGAACTTGTTGAAGGTATGCCTCTTGATAAAATAATATTTATACCGTCCAATATTACTTCAAACAAAAATGAAACTGCAAAAAATTCTAAAAATAGATTTGAAATGGTAAAAATGGCTATAAAAGATAATTCTAAATTTGAAAC
>DAHXMB010000150.1:0-4856 GCA_027365695.1 Candidatus Acididesulfobacter sp.
TAGGGCAGGAAGTGCCCGAACTGACGCTTGGGGAAACAAGCTCTATGGATGACCGAGTAAATGTTTTCATAATATTTGCTCCTAAAAAGTATCTTGTCTATGAACCAAGAAGCCCCTACCGTAAGGTAGTGGGTGTTTCACTCTTTCCAAAAGACCGTCTTTTGAAAGTATAATTTTTTTAGCATCTGCGATTAACAATAAATGGTCGTAAAAAAAATTTGCTATGTTTTGAGCGACTTCTTTCATATGCGAGCTTATTTTAGATATATTATTTATGTCCGATTGGGTAAAATTTGCGAGTTTAAGCATCAAATCTCTGTGATTTTGGGAAAAAAGATTACCGATGCAGGTCATTCCTTTGGCCGACAGGTCGTTTTTTTGCAATATTTCAGTAAATCTATCCATTTTTAAACTCCTTTACTATATTGTTCTTTAAAAAGAAATTTATTCAAAAAACTAATACCAATACTCGTATCATAAGCTGTAAATGTTATTAGAACTGACTCAAAATAAAATTTATTCAAAAAACTCCGATAGACTATTTATTTTATGAATCGTCTCGGGCAATGTTTCATCTTTATATCCTCTATTAAGCCAGTACGCCTTACAATCAGGACAATTTAAATCTATATGATGAATAACCGCATTATAATCGTCTATAAAGTATTTAATACCTAAATCTTTAATAACGATATGTTTATCTCCGGGTTCGGCATAATATAAGGGAATATCTTTATCTAATATTTTCAATAGATTAGCTTTCCGCTTATGCAATATCTCTTCAGGGCTTGACGTTATAAAACATTTAATATTATTAATATAACACTTTAAGTTTCTGACTTCGTCAAAAATATCCACATCGGAAAAGTCTATTTTTGAATTGATTAAGGATATCTGCTTTTGCGTTATTTCGTATCTGTCAGCCATATTGTATATTACAGGATGCTTAATTGAGATATTTAGATTAAGTTTACAGGCTGCCCTTAAGAAAGTTTTCTCGTAATCAAATATTACTCCATCTAAGTCTAATGCCGTTTGGTTTAACATTAATTTAATCCTCCGTTTGCCTTCACTTCGTCGGCAGCTTATATTTGAAATCATAAAATTTAATTTATTTTAACATATTTTTTAAAAATAAATTAAATTTTGTCAGATTATTGGGCGGATAATTTTTTAAATATTTTTTACATTATTTTCAGCTGTGTTATTGTGAAATATAGCGGTCATTTTGGATAGTCATATCGGTTTTACTCGGATACCTGCTTCAGTCGTAAAATTTCGGACATTAAAAAAAGTCATTCCCGCGAAAGCGGGAATCCAGTCTTTATTATATGTTGAAGCAACTTTAATAGTTTCTGACGGTGATTTAAGGATTATAAAGAATTAAAGTACCTTATAATATTGACTTTTAAGTCATTTTAATAGATAATAATTTAATATTTATATTTTATTAATTATAAAATATAAAAAAATCGTTTTTTTATTAAATAAATATCAAATTAATTGCAAAAATGGCGTACTGCAATTTCTGTAACGGGTGTCTAATTAAAAACGAAATTTTGTTCAATCGGATGCGGAATATACAGTCGCAAATAATTTAATTAAAAATTAATATTAATGAGTCAAAGTAAACATTACAAATGGTATATTTTAATAATATCGGTAGTTGCTTCTTTTATGGCAATTTTAGATATTAATATAGTTACGGTCGCACTGCCGAAAATGATGTCTCATTACGGAGAGAATGCAACTAACATTGAATGGGTAATGATTGCTTATACTATAACATATTCTATAGTCATTCTCCTTACTAGTTATACCAGTAAAAAATATGGATTAAAAATACCGTTTATAGTTTCTATTTTATTTTTTCTTATCGGCTCAGCTCTTTGCGGCATGGCTCCTTCTTTTAAATTTTTGGTTCTTTTTAGAGTAATTCAGGCAATAGGAGGCGCAGGACTCATACCTATTTCCCTAAATCTTCTTGCAAAATACTTTGAACCTAAAGAAAGAGGTATGGCTATGGGGGTTTGGACAATCGGAATTATGATGGCTCCTGCCGCAGGACCTTTGATAGGCGGCTATTTTGTTGATTATGTAGACTGGAGAATGATATTTTATGTAAATGTTCCGGTAGGATTTATTTTATTGATATTAACTATCGCTATTTTAGATAACGACATACCTGTAAAAAAATATATGCATAAATTTGATTATATTGGATTTATATTTATCGGAATATTTCTTGGAACTCTGCTGTATGTCTTAAATGAAGGGCAAACATTGGAATGGAATTCCCGCATAATTATAACTTTTGAAATTATAAGCTTTTTTTCTCTTTTGTTATTTTTTATGAATGAAATATTTACTAAATCTCCAATTATAGATTTTAGAATATTTAAAAATTACAATTTTGTAATGGGAAATATCGTCAGCATGGTTCGTTCCGCCGCAATATTCAGTTCTATGTTTATACTGCCTCTTTTTATCGAGAATATATTAAGCTATAACGCAATGCATGCAGGCATTTTAATGATTCCGTTAGCTTTGTCCGTAGCCGTAGTATCCCCTATTGCAGGAATTATTTCTGATAAAATAGGGCCAAAGTATCTTCTAATAGCAGGAATGATTGTTTTAGGCTATTCTAATTTGGCTTTGGGAAATTTGTCTTTAAATACTAGTATGGATTTTATAGCGTGGAACCAAGTTTTAAGAGGTATAGGTATAGGTTTGATAAATGCTCCCGTTATGAGCACCGTAATAAACTCTGTCAGCTGGGATTTAATACCTGAAGCCTCTGCTCTATATAATGTACTGTTTCAAGTAGGTGCATCGTTCGGGATAGCAGGAATAGGCTATGAACTTGTTGCGCGCCAGGTATATCATATGAATCAATTTGCAAGAGATATCAGTAAAAATTCGCCTTCAGTGCAATCTATTATGAATTTTCTGCATAGCGATTTAATAAAGAATGCGCCGTCTTATTTCAGATACAATAATTTTCCAACCTATACAATTAAATTTTTTGACAATATAATATATTTATATTCAGAAATTAGCTCATTTGGAGATGTTTTTGTCATTGCGGCATATTTATGTATCATTGGATTCATAGCTGCAATATTAATTAAAAACAAAAGATTTAATAGATAAAATAAATATACATATTAATATTATACAACAAAATTATATTATTATAAATTTATATAATTTTATTAAATATTAAATATTTAAAATAAATTAATAATATTTAATTATAAATAATTATAAACATATTGTTTTATTTATTTTCAATCATATTCAATCATAAAATTTTACTATTTCATTTAAATCATTTCTTGAAGTATAAATATTATTTATATCTTCCTTTTCATCATAATATCCGATAGAAATTCCGACTACAAATTTTTTGCTTGAGGATAAATTTAAAACATCTCTTAAAATATCGGGATATCTAACGAGATAAGCCTGGGGGGCAGGCTCCGAGACCAAAATCACTAACGCATAATAATATATTTTGAAGAAGTATTCCGCAATCAAGCATTGACCAGCATCCTAGATTTTCATCCATATATATAAATATAGCTGTTTGGGAACCAAAAAATAAATAATTTGACAGGGTTTTTTCTTTTCTTTTATCGTTATCGTCTCGAGATATTTTTAACGATTCATATCTGTGTTTTCCCGTTTCAAACATATTTTTAGACTGTTTTTCCGGCCACAATATGGGAAATGGAAAATCAGGGTTTCCAAGATCGTCATTGGAAGCGAGCTTATATATTCGGCTTTTTATAATATCACTGGTTTTGCCGGTAGAAACAGCGATTTCCCACGGCTGTGAATTCCCCCATGAAGCCGCCCTTAATGAAATTGTTAAAATTTTATTAATAATTTCATGCGGTATAGGCTGATCTTTAAACTTTCTCTTAGATGCTCTTGCGGTAATAGCTTCAATTAATTCCATATTAAATGAAAACCTCATTAGTAATATTATTGTTATTATATAATATTTATAAATATTATATATTCCGTTCCTAACCAAACCTGGCGCAGTTTCCATTTTTAACTGAACAGCGGTTACGTTTTTAATTAGATGCCTATAATTAGATGCCTATTATGGAAATTACAGGATGCCATTTTCATAATTTATTTAATATTTATTTAATATTTTTATTTTTAATATCAAAGATAAAAATATGTTTTGAATTTTTGAATATTTTTTTATTATAAGTTTTGAAATATTTTATGACATCATTATAATAAAAATAATTAGATAAATAATTTATCGAATATCCGCCGTGTGAGTTATTATCGGCGTTCTTTAATTCAAAACGTTTATTAATATCGGCAAGAGATAAATGAGGCGCATCTGTAAAAACTGAATTAGAATATGACACGGTTTCAAGTTTTGTATCATTGTATTTATATTTAATACCGTTATTTTTTATACTATTTGCAACAAATGTCGGTCCCGCATTATAAGCAAGAAGTGCAAGTTTTAAACTTCCAAATCTATAAATAAGACTTAAAAGATAAAGTGAACCTAATTGAACGTTTAACATCGGATTTAATAGATTGTTTACAGGGAAATAGCCTAAATAATATAAGTCTCCGTTAATTTTGGTCTTAATATCATATTTCTTAATAAAATAAAATGCGGTAACAGGAGTCACCTGCATAAGCCCTACGGCCCCCATGTTAGAAAATGAATTATTATAAAAAGAACTTTCCACTCTTATAACCGCAAGTATCAAAGCAGGATTCATTTTATATTTATTGCTTATATTAAATATAAGATTAGACAATTTAATATCTGTATTTTTTGTTAATCCTGAATTATAAGAATTAATAATATT
>DAHXMB010000169.1:0-9030 GCA_027365695.1 Candidatus Acididesulfobacter sp.
TTTTGCCTTTACTTTATGCATGTCAATAAGTTCTTCTGTGCCTTCTATGCCGAAAGCAAGACACATAAGTTCTTCTAATGTAATAACGGGTATATCGTATTTTGAACCTTCTTTTATAAGCATAAATTGATTGGTGTCAAATTGGGAGACCCTCAGGAAGGAGCAAGGAAAAAATTAGGTCTTCCGTCTGTTAAAAAAAATATCGCATCGGATTTTAAACAAATTTTAGATGAAAATATTTTGTAAGACATTGTATATGACATTGTATATGATGTTATAAACATTGTTCAAAAATTATTGTTCAAAAATTACCTATAGAAAATTTTATTCTTGATGACTGCTTC
Source organism: Candidatus Acididesulfobacter sp. (assembly GCA_027365695.1). Classification (GTDB taxonomy): domain Bacteria; phylum SZUA-79; class SZUA-79; order Acidulodesulfobacterales; family Acidulodesulfobacteraceae; genus Acididesulfobacter. Next base: position 345 of record DAHXMB010000169.1, read on the forward strand.
GCCATAAACGGTATGTGTTTATATGGTTTATAGCCTCATGAACAGAAACGTTATATGTTTCTGTTTCGGAACTTTCCCGCCCACGCGGGAATGACTTTTAGAGATTTTAAAAGTTCACCCGTTATGTGCCATTACTGCGAAAGCAGGAATATAGTCTTACTAAAACATTACTGTGCTTTTAATAATTTCTATCGGCAACTTTAATTCTTCCATAGAAATTTATTTTCTGGATGAGCCGTCTAAATGCCGACGGCTTTAGAGCGTACCCTCATACGCGGGAATGACTTAGAGAGGATTTATAGTTTCGTCCGCTATATGCAGTCATTCCGAAAGAAAGCAGGCAGTGTTTTATAGCCGTCGGTATTTAGACGGCTCATCCGGTATTGTTTATTATTGAAATATCATTGATAGTTTCTATGGAAGAATTAAAGGGCAATTTTGGGATTGTATAAAACATATATATATGTTAACATATGTATATAATTAAATTTAATTATAGGTTTATTTATTTTATTTTTATGTAGTTTATTTTTATATATTTTATTTAAATAATTATCAATAATTGTTTTGAGGATAAAAAATTGCTTAGATTAAAAAATAATTTTTCAATAGAGCATGATATCGCGGGATGCGGATTATGCGGTATTATAAATATAAGAAAAATAAGAACTAACGGCGAAGATATTAAAAAAGCCATAGCTCTTGAACATGACAGAGGGAACGGTCTCGGCGGCGGATTTGCCGTTTACGGCTGTTATCCCGAATATGCCGACATTTACGCTTTTCATGTTATGTATGACGACCTTGCCGCTAAACATGACGTAGAAGAATATTTTAAAAATAATTTTATAATTGAAAAGCAAGAATCTATACCTGTTTTTAAGACGTCTAAGATTAACGATCATCCTATCCTTCACAGATATTTTATGAAACCTAAAAGCGACCGCGAAGACAGATTATTACATGATCTCGGAGATGACGATTTTGTTGTTAGCAGTGTTATGCTGATTAACTCGGAATATGACGGAGCGTATGTATTTTCAAGCGGAAAGAATATGGGGGCTTTTAAAGGAGTGGGTTATCCTGAAGATATTGCCGATTTTTATATGCTTGATAATGTTGAAGGATATATGTGGACGGCTCATAACAGATTTCCTACTAATACTCCGGGGTGGTGGGGCGGAGCCCATCCGTTTACCTTGCTTGATTGGTCAATCGTTCATAACGGCGAAATATCTTCGTACGGAATTAACAAAAGATATCTTGAGATGTTTAAATATAATCTGGCTTTAAAAACCGATACGGAAGTTATAGCATATATTTTAGATTTGCTTATCAGAAAACATGGACTTCCTGTTGAATTAGCAATGAATGTTTTAGCCGCTCCTTTTTATCAAACTATTGAAAAAATGGAGCCTAAACAAAAAGAACTTTATACTGCTTTGAGACAAATATACGGCAGCGCGCTTCTTAACGGACCTTTTGCAATTATATTCGGGTATCCTGACGGAATGGTTGCATTAAACGACAGAATAAAACTTAGACCTCTTGTTGCAGGAACTAAAGGAGATTTTACATATATCGCTTCCGAAGAGTCATCTATTCGTGAAATTTGTCCTTATCCCGATGTTGTCTGGTCTCCTAAAGCAGGAGAACCTATTATAATAAAAACTATAAATACTGAAAACATATCTCAAAAACAAAGGTTAATTATTTCATGACAAAATCATCATTTACAAATATACAATCTGAATATTTAGCTGTTATAGACCATGCAAAATGCGTAAGATGCAAAAGATGTATCCAGAATTGCGGCTGGGGAACATATAGCTTCGGCGGCGACAAAATTATAGCAGACCATTCTAAGTGTGTTGCATGCGGAAGATGTTATACATATTGCCCTGAAGGAGCTATCTCTATATTAAAAAATCCGACTGTTATGCGAGAAAACGGAAATTGGCAGGACTACCACATCAAAAATATTTGGAGGCAGTCTGAGACAGGAGGTATTGCCATATCGGGTATGGGAACTCCTTTAAAATACAAAAAGTATTTTGACCATATTTTATTAGATGCATGCCAGGTTACAAATCCTCCGATTGATCCTTTGCGCGAACCTATGGAATTAAAAACTTTTCTCGGTAAAAAACCGTCTAAGCTTGAATTAGATTTTAACGAAGACGGTCAGCCTGTTTTAAAAAATCCGATGCCTCCTCAAATAGAACTGTCAACACCTTTTATATTTGCTCCGATGTCTTACGGCTCAATATCCCTGAATGCTCAAAAAGCGATGGCTTTAGCTGCAAGAGCATTAGGAATAGTTATGAATATAGGAGAAGGAGGATTGCATGACGAGATGGTTCCTTTCGGCAAAAACATTATTGTCCAGGTGGCTTCAGGCAGGTTTGGCGTTAATAGAGATTATTTAAACAGCGGAGTTGCAGTGGAAATAAAAATAGGTCAGGGCGCAAAACCTGGTATAGGAGGTCATTTGCCAGGAGAAAAAATAGGAGCGGATATATCCAGGACACGAATGATACCTGCAGGAACCGACGCAATATCTCCTGCGCCGCATCATGATATATACTCTATAGAAGATTTAAGGCAGCTGATTTATGCCATAAAAGAGGCTATTAATTATGAAAAACCGGTTTCGGTTAAAGTTGCGGCAGTTCATAATATTGCTGCTATTGTTAGCGGAATTGTAAGGGCGGGAGCCGATATTGTATATATTGACGGATTCACAGGCGGAACTGGAGCAGCGCCTATAATAATTAGAGATAATGTCGGCATACCGATTGAAATAGCTCTTGCTCAGGTTGACCAGAGATTAAGAGAAGAGGGAATTAGAAACGAGGCTTCTTTAATAGCGGCAGGAAGTATCAGAACAAGCGCCGATGCGATAAAAGCGATAGCATTAGGTGCAGATGCCGTGGCTATCGGAACTGCAGCCCTTGTGGTTATGGGATGCCATATATGCGGAAAATGCCACACGGGAAACTGCAGTTGGGGAATTACGACCCAAAGACCTGAGTTAACTAGAAGACTTGATCCTGAGGAATATGGTGAAAAACTTTATAATTTAATTAATGCTTGGAGCCATGAAATGAAAGACATTCTCGGAGCTATGGGAGTAAATTCTATTGAAAGCTTAAGAGGATCTAGAGAGAGACTGAGGGGAATTGAACTGACGGATTCCGAATTAAAGGTTCTCGGTATTAAGCATGCAGGTATGTGATATCGGGTATGTGATATAAAGATTAATTATTTTAATATATTTTTAGAGCAAGATAATTTATAGTAAGATAATTTATAGCAAGATAAATTGGTGATTAGATGATTACAATAGATGCAAAAGGTTTACACTATAAAGAATTAAATAAAATTATTAGAGAAAGCATTGCTTCAGGTATAAAAAATGTTTTTCTTGAGAATGTAAACGGACAATATTATATCGGAGACGGTATTAAAGGGGATAATATTACTATTACGGTTAACGGAGTTCCGGGGAACGATCTCGGAGTATTTATGGATGGACCCTCAATTATTGTCAACAATAATGTTCAGGATAATGTAGGCAATACAATGAATTCGGGTAAAATAACTATAAAAGGAGATGCAGGGGACGTAGTAGGCTACGGCATGAGAGGAGGCAGGATTTATATTCGCGGCAATGCAGGATATCGCATAGGCATTCATATGAAAGGATATAATGAACAAATTCCGATTATAATTATAGGCGGAAAAGTAGGCAGTTTTTTCGGAGAATATATGGCAGGAGGAGTAATGGTCCTTTTAGGACTTAATAATTCTGAGGAACTGGCAGGAGAATATTTTGGAGTCGGTATGCATGGAGGTGCTATTTATCTAAAAAAAAAGATAGATTTTTCAAAATATTCAAAAGAAGTAGAATTTTTAGAAGCAAATGACGACGATATGGCTTTCTTAAAAAAATACCTTTTAGAATATGCCAAAGATTTTAATTTATCGTCTGAAGATTTGATTGGCGGTCCTTTTTATAAAATAGTTCCATCAAGTGCCAGACCTTATGCTCATTTATACACTTCTTCGTCTTTGTAAAATTTGTATTTAATAATTTTGTTTTAAATTATAACTTTGTGTGATAATATTGATACATAGTAGCAATAAAATTAATTTTATTTAAAGTAAAAGCATTTATTATTAACAATATAATAAATAAAAAAGAAAAGATTTAATAAAAAAAATAATACAAATTTAAAATATTATATATGAATGATTTATTTACAGGATTGCAAAAAATGGATATTAAAAATTTAAATTTAATTGAAGAAAAAATTGTTCTTTTAAAAGATGCATTCGAAAAAATAAAAAATGAACGCGACAGATTATTAACGGAGGTAACAATTAAAGATGAGGAAATTGATCAACTAAACAATAAAATAAAAGATATTGAAACTGAAAATGATGCAGTTATAAAAAAAATTGATGATATTATAAATAATCTGGAAAATATTAATTTAAGCTAATTTTATAGTTTTTATAAATAAAGTATGAACGATGTTATTGAATTAAAAATATTAAATCAAAAATATTTGATAAATAGCGATAAAACTAAAAAATACTTAGAAGAGCTGGCTGCTTATATAAATAATAAAGCGGATGAAGTGTCTAAGACGACTAAATCTGTTGATTCTCTAAATATTGCTGTTTTAACGGCTCTCAATATAGCGGATGATTATCTTTCTATGCAAATGGAAACAAATAATGAAAGCAAAAGAGTGTTAGAAAAAGTCAATAATATATATAAATATATTTCTAATTCGTATAACGAATAACCTTCTTAAAGTAAAGTAAAATTTATTTTAAAGAGAAAAACATATTAAAATTATAGTATATAAGTATTATTTGAAGTATTTTTGTTTGTGTAGTTTCTTTTTTGTGTAGTTTTTCTGATATTTCGGACATTTTTATAGTTTTATAATTTATTTTGATAATATTGTAAGTACATATTTTATTTTGTTTAACCCTGCGGTGTTCGATTGGACTATTAAAATTGACCCAACAGTTGGATAGATTGGGATTGTCTCTAATTTTCTCAATGGAAACAAATTTAAATATTTGATTCCTAACGATGATTATTATATGATTGCCACCTTATTTGAATAGGTCCAATTTTATCGTCCATTCGGCACATGCGGGGGGTTTATTAAATCCTTTTAAATTTATTTTCCTTTTTCTCTGTTTGTCTCTTAAAAATCATCATTTAAAATGCAATAAGCTATTTTTTTAAATATTTAATTTTATTTATTCAGACTTGCGTAATTAATATATGCTTAAAAATATAAATAAACGAAAACGTTAAAAAGTAACGTTAAAAAGTTAAGAGATTTAAGTTTGTATAATTATATGTACTCAAAAATTGCCGTCAGGCAGGAAATGATAGATAAAAGATTAAATTTAACCGGCGAAGAAATTATTTATTTTAGTGATATTATTTCTAACAAAACATATTATTTTATAAAACAGAGGTCTATTAAATCCGCTGCTTTTTATATGAGTATAAAAAATGAAGTTAAAATTGAGCTTATTATTGATAAAATCATAAATGAAAATATAAAAATTTATTTACCGTATTGTAAAAAAAAATCTGATATTTGTTTTTATAAATTTAAAGGTATAGATAATCTTATCAAAGATGATTATGGAATATTATCTCCAAAATGTAACCGAGAAACAGATATTAATGAAATTAACGCTTTTTTTATTCCGGGTGTCGCGTTTGATATATCAGGTAATAGAATAGGTTATGGAAAAGGGTGTTACGATAAAGTTTTGGCTAAATCAAAAATTGATTCTATTTTTATAGGTATATGCTATAATTTTCAAATTTATAACAAAAATGAAATTGAAATTACGCAAAATGATATTAAAATGCACTATTTAATATGCGAAAGCGGGATTATTAATTGTTCCGACTAATTTAAAATAAAAATAAATGCAATAAATATATTATTATTTTATATTAATTAATAAAATTTAGATTACTAACTACTACTTTCAATGATAAGGAGAAAACAATATAATGGCAGAAGTTATTATAGTTTTGATTAGTTCCGTAATTTTTTTTATAGGCGGATTTTTTTTAAATAAATTAATTGAAAATATTTCATTAAAGAAAGGTCAGCTTAAAGCAAAAAATATTATCAGCGATGCAGAAAAAAAGTCGGAGGAAATAAAAAAGGATGCTTTATTAAATACTAAAGCTGAAATCATAAAATTAAAAGAAACTGCAGATGAAGATATTAAACAAAAAAATCAAGAATTAATAAGACTTGAAAAAAGAGTTACGGCAAAAGAAGACAATTTAGATAAGAGAGTAGATATTATTGAGAGAAAAGAGGTTGATATCTTAAGAAGAGAAAAAATATTAATACAAACGGAAAAATCTATTTCGGAAAAAGAAAAAAAAATTGAATCAATTTTTAAAGAAAAGACTTCTGAACTTGAAAGAATATCCGGTTTTACTGCTATTGAAGCCAAAGATGAATTAATTAATTCAATTATAGATGAAGCAAAACATGAAGCTGCTAAATCTGTAAGAAAAATAGAAGATGAAACTAGAGAAATCGGCGATAAAAAAGCTAAAGAAATTATTGCTACAGCAATTCAGAGATATGCAGGCGACTATGTTGCTGAAAAAACCATATCTTCGGTTCCGCTGCAGAGCGACGATATAAAAGGAAGAATTATAGGCAGAGAAGGCCGCAATATTAGAGCATTAGAGGCTGCAACGGGGGTTGATTTTATAATAGACGAAACTCCTGAAGCCGTTGTTCTTTCTTCTTTTAATCCCGTGAAAAGAGAAATTGCAAGGCTGTCTCTTGAAAAATTGATAGCCGACGGCAGAATACATCCTGCGAGAATTGAAGAAGTTGTTGCAAAAGTTGAAGAAGAACTTAATATGGCTATGAAAGAGGCTGGAGAACAAGCTACATTCGACGTAGGAGTGCACGGTATCCATCCTGAAATATTAAAATTGCTTGGAAGATTGAAATACAGAACAAGCTACTCTCAAAATGTCTACAATCATTCCATTGAGGTAGCATTTTTATGCGGAATTATGGCCTCCGAATTAGGCATAAACGTTAAGCAGGCAAAAAGAGCGGGGCTCTTGCATGATATCGGAAAAGCGGTTGACCACGAAGTTGAAGGTTCTCATGCTATAATAGGGGCTGAAATAGCAAAAAAATACGGAGAGTCTCCGAAGGTTGTTCATGCAATAGCAGCTCATCACTATGATGAAGAACCAAACAGCGTTCTTGCAATTTTGGTTTCTGCCGCCGATGCATTAAGCGCCGCAAGACCTGGGGTTAGAAAAGAAATGTTTGAAACATATGTAAAAAGACTCGAGAATTTAGAAGCTATCTCAAATTCTTTTGCAGGTGTGGCAAAAAGTTATGTTATACAAGCAGGAAGAGAAGTTAGAGTGATTGTACAGAGCCAAAATGTTTCGGATGACGATTCTGTTATGCTCGCTAAAGACATTGCTAAAAAAATTGAATCTAATTTACAATATCCGGGTCAGATAAAGGTTTCCGTTATCAGAGAAACACGGGCAACGGAATTTGCTAGATAATAAAAATTAATTAATATGAATATTGAAAAAATTTTGTTTATAGGAGATATTATAGGAAAACCTGGAAGAATAGCAGTTCAGAATTCTTTGCCCTGTCTTATTGAAGAATATAATCCAGATTTTATTATTGCCAACGGTGAGAATGCAGCACATGGTATGGGCATAAATCCAACCATAGCAAAATTCTTATTTGATATCGGTATTAACGTTATTACGTCTGGAAATCATATTTGGGATCAAAGACAAATAATAGGCTATTTGCCGGGAGAAAAAAGACTGCTGAGACCAGCTAATTATTCACCAGGAGCTCCCGGTTTTGGCTATGGAATATATATGTCTAAAAGCGAAAAAAAAATAGCCGTAATAAATCTTGAAGGCAGAGTTTTTATGAAAGAATTAAGCGATTCGCCTTTTACGATTTCAAAAAGTATAATTGAAAAAATTAAAGATGAAGCAGATGCTATAATTGTAGATTTTCATGCTGAAGCGACATCCGAAAAAGAAGCGCTCGGTTTTTATCTTGACGGCGAAATTTCTGCATTAATAGGTACGCACACGCATGTTCAAACCAACGATAGTATAATATTGCCTAAAGGAACGGCATATATCAGCGACGCAGGAATGGTAGGTTCAAGGTATTCCATAGTGGGAACTCAAAAAGAGATAGCAGTTAATAAATATTTAACAAATATGCCTGCGAAGTTTATTCCTGAAGAAAATAATATGATGCTTAACGGAGTTTTTATAACAATAGATACAGATACAAAATTAAGTATATCTATTAAAAAAATAAATATTGACGTATAAAAAAATAAATTTCAATAATAAAAATAATATAATAATATAATAACGTCATCATAATTATATATCTTTTTTATCTTTTTTATTTTATTTATTTTTTTAGTAAGGTTATATAAAATATTCTAAATAAATATTAATAATTAAAATATAAATAAAAATACATAAAAACAGAATCATATCCCTGCAGCAGCGGATATATAAATTCATGTACCGCTATTGGCTTGTTGGCAGCAAACCTTTTCTCAAAATCATCTTTTTCGAGCATTC
>DAHXMB010000175.1:0-5544 GCA_027365695.1 Candidatus Acididesulfobacter sp.
AATAGATACTAAATACTAAATACTAAATACTTATAACCCAAAATTGCCGATAGAAATCTTTAAAATAGCTTTAAAGTTATATGGAACATTAGATTTCCGCATACGCGGGAATGACACCTGTCGGGTGAAAACTTAAATACCCGCAAAGTCATTCCTGCGTATGCAGGTACGCTTTAAAGCCGTCGGTATTTAGACGGTTCATCGAGAAAATAAATTTTCTATCGGCAATTTTGAGTACTATTTAAGTGTTTTCATTTTGTTTTCAGTGCCGTTCAGCAGCCTTTTGATATTCGGAATATGTTTATATATTATCAGTAAAGAAATAAAGCAAGAGGCAATAAATATGTCTAAATTTTTTAAATTATAAAATATTAAAAATGGCATAAAAAAAGCGGCGGTTATAGAAGATAAAGATATATATTTGCTTAAAAATGCCATTACAATAAAAATAAATAATGCCATTACGACAGCTTCGGGCGATATTGCTAAAAATACGCCGAGAGCAGATGCAACTCCTTTGCCGCCTTTAAATTTTATATAAACTGAATAGCAATGTCCTATTACAGGGGCAATCATAATAATAGACAGTATTGCAAAAGAAAAATGAAAATACCTGTAATCTTTAAAAGCGATAAAAACAGGCAAAAATCCTTTTAAGGCATCTATTATTAAAGTTATTATGCCGTATTTTTTCCCTATTACTCTTGTTACGTTTGTAGCGCCAAGATTGCCGCTCCCTATTTCGGAAAGGTTAATGCCCCCTGCTAAGCGGACAATTATAGCAGATGTAGGAAAACTTCCAAGAAGATAAGCGAATAGAATATAAATAATGCCGATGATTGTATAGTTCATTGTTAATTTAATGTTTTATTTTGTTTTATTTTAATGAATAATTTTATTTTTAAGAAAGTATAAAATAAACTTTTAAATTTTAGTATAATATTATACATTATATATAATTCATAATATATCATTTTTTATAACCTAAATCACGATTTAGAAATTATTTAACCCAACTTCACCACTTTTATTATTCTAAAATTATAACCCATTGATATTATTACATTTTATTTTTTATTTTATAGTCCCATAGACATTTTTGCCCCCATAAATACAGCGATATCAACATGTTGCTCGTAATTATGGTGAAGTTGAATTAAAGTATTCCAATGCTAAATCTAAATAATGCTGGATTCCTGCTTTCGCCGGAATGACATACGAAAAAAAATGTGAAATTAGGAGGTTAAATCTTGAATATTCTTATAGGAACGGGAAATAAACATAAATTCCAAGAAATTTCTATAATTATGAAAGATATGAAAGATATGAATCTTGTATATGCCGATAATATATTTGGCATTACGGACATTATAGAAGACGGAAAAACATATCAGGAAAATGCTTTGATAAAAGCGGAAGCCTATTACAACCTTTTATTAAATAAAGGGTATTTAAATTCTAATCGCAATTTAAATTTTGACAAAAAAAATAAAATTAATAACAATCATAGCAGCATTAATAATCAAGAAAATATTAATATTGATTATATCGTGGCAGAGGATACCGGTCTGGAAGTAAAATGCTTAAATAATGAACCCGGACTGTATACTGCGAGATACTCAAAAATAAATAATATTAATAATTTTAAAGATATAAATAATATTAATAATTATTATGAAAATAAAAATAATGATGAAAAAGAAGCTGCTGTCAATTTCAAAAATAGCAATGCAAATAATGCAAATATAGATATAGATAACATTGATAAACTTTTAAATAATATGAAGTATAAAAAAGATTGCTCACAAGACAGAGAAGCAAGGTTTACATGCTGGGCTTGCGTTTATAGCGTAAGTAATAAAGAATACAAATTTTTTCATGGTGAGCTTAACGGTTTTATTACAGAAACATTAGCCGGTACAGAGGGTTTTGGCTATGATCCTGTATTTTATGCCTCTGAATTTAGCAAAACACTTGCAGAACTAGGCGAGGAAATAAAAAATAAAATATCTCATAGAGCAAAAGCTTTCAAGAAAGTTATAGATTTCATATCAAGTAAAAGCTGAAATCTATACTTACTGTCATGAATTGTTGTCGCAGTATATCAATATACTTTATAAATCATAGAGCTTAAAGCACTTAATCCGTTATTAATTTTTAATGTAGCCTGGTAAACATAAACTCCAGGTTTTGTAGCAGGCGGAATTTTTACGTCAAGTTTGGTTTTATAGACGCCTTCCCTATCAATGTGAGTTTTAGAAGTATGGCTATAATAAATTTTACCGTTTAAACCTTCTAATATCCTGTTTTCTACAATAGAAGCATTCCGTATACTTTTTTTGGTTCCAAGAACATTGTAATTCATTATTAAACTTATATTATTTCCGGGTTTAATTTTTTTCTGGCTGATTGATATTTTTAAATTTGAAACTAAAACTCCTTTTATTTGTTTAAAATTAAATTTAAAATTGCTGGATGGGTCATATATAGCCTCATTGCTGGCTAATTGGTATGGAAGATTAAGCATAGACAATCCTCTTATATTCCCTTCTCTTGTGACGACATATTTTCCGGTTGCATAGCCTACGCCATAACCTATAGATATGCCTGCCGCAGTTCCAATAATCGCTCCGATAGGACCTCCTGTTAAGGCGCCTATAATAAATCCCGTACCGCCGCCGAAAATAGCGCCTGTTGTTCCGCTGGCTGCAGTAGATCTTGATGTTGCACATCCGCTTAAAGAAGATGAAACAATAAAAATTGATAAAACTAATATTAAAATTAGAGATAATTTTTTTTTTAAAATATTTTTTTTAAAATTCATCTATATGCCCTCGCATTACAAATATTTTATATTATAATATATATAATAATTTATAAAATGTTAAAATGCAAGACCTTAATAACACAAAAATTCTTCCATAGAAATTTATTTTCTAGATGAGATGAGCCGTCTAAATGCCGACGGCTTTAAAGCGTACCTGCCAACGCGGGAATGACTTAGATTAGAGAGTATTCATAGTTTCTCCCTCTATATGCTGAAAGCAGGCAGTGTTTCATAGCCGTCGGCATTTAGACGGCTCATTCGGTATTGCTTATCATTGAAATATCATTGATAGTTTCTGTATTGATATTAATTAATAATAAATGTAAATTAGCCTCGTTGCTTATCATTGAAATATCATTGATAGTTTCTATGGAAGAATTAAAGTAACAAACCTTAACCCAACTTCACCATAATTACCAGCAACATATTGATATTGCTATATTTATGGGGGCAATAAAAATGTCTATGGGAACTACAAAATAAAAAATAAAATGTAATAATATCAACGGGTTATAATTTTAGAATAATAAAAGTGGTGAAGTTGAGTTAATAATTCCCAAAATTGCCAGCGGGGATTATTAAATATACAGTAATACTAATATGTTAAGAACTAATGTTTAAATTTTCATACTTATGATAAAATAAAAATTATGAAAAAAAATAGCAAAGAAAATAATTTTGCATTATTAAAAATAGTCGGATTAGCTTACAACGGTTTTGGCATAGGCAAATTTCTAAAATCAGGGGAATCCGATAAAATAACATTTGTTGACTATGCCTGCACTGACGATTTGTTAAGAGTTAAAATCTATGAAGAACATAAACGTTATAATTTTGGAAAAATTGATGCAATAATTGCCCCTTCGCCTATTAGAATAAAACCTGTCTGTCCGCATTTTGCAATATGCGGAGGATGCAATTATCTTAATATTCCTTATGATTATGAGATTTATTGGAAGAAAATAATTTTTGAAAATGAATTTAAAAAAATGCGGTCATCTATTAATAAATCTGAAAATGAGAACAAAAAACAAGAAAACTATAATAATCATAAAAATTATGCAAATCAAAATCATGAAAACATTTATTACAATGAAAACATTAAATTTTCTAAATATTTAACTGAAAGCTTGCAGAAAAGTTTAACGGAAAAAATAGATATAATAAAATCAGATGATTTTTTACATTACAGACAAAAAATAAGTTTAAAAGTTTATTCAGATGAATCAATAGGTTTTTTTAAAAAAAATTCTCATTATGTTGTAGATGTTGATTATTGTTATCTTGCAAGCAATGAGATAAATATAATGATAAAAAAAATTAGAAATTTTTTTCTTAAAAATAATCAAAATCTATTAAAAAAAGTTAAATCTATAATATTGACTTATACGGGAATTGAAAATGCAATTTTCCAGTTGAAAGAAGAATTGTCGGACAAAGAAAAAAAATTACTATTAAATTTAGATATAAATAAAATTTATATAGAATTTAACAAAATTATTAATGGGAGTCTTAATAATACTACTAATAAAAATACCGATACCGATAAAGATTATTTTTCAATTAACGAAGTCAAATTTGCTTATGAAGTTTTGTCGTTTATACAGGTAAATAAAAAACAAAATGAATATTTGATAAATTTTATAGTTGATTATTTAGTTGATTATTTAAAAACTTATAACAATAATTATAAAAATAATAAAAATGATTATAAATTTGAAAGCGTCCTTGATTTATATTGCGGGTACGGAAATATAACTTTTTTTACAATACCTTTTACGTCAAATGTTACGGGAGTGGAATTTAATCCTTACTCTATTGAACTTGCAAATAAAAATATAATTTTAAATAATGATCTAATTAAATATTGCAAGTCAAACAGACAGGAAAAAAAATTAAACATCTCATTTATAAATGAAAATGTAGAAGACCTTTTAAGAAATTCAGTGAAAAATAATTCAATTTATGATTTAATAATAATAGACCCGCCCAGAGCAGGCATTAAAGGTTTAGTTCCGTATATAATTAAATTAAATCCTGAAGTAGTTATTTATGTTTCATGCGACCCCTTAACATTGTTAAGAGATTTAAAAGTATTTATGCAGGGGGGTTATTTTATAGATGATATAAAGTTGATAGATATGTTTCCGCGTACTTACCATATGGAAACGTTAGTATTTTTAAATAAAAAGATAGACAGAAAATAGATGTATTAATAAAATAAATAAATAATTAATTCAGATAAATAAATAATTGGGCAGTATAGTATAAATAGTATAAATAGGTAGGAAGATGGAGATAAATAAATAAATTATTTAACTATTTATTTAAATAAAATAACAAATAAAACGATGGTTTAGCCAAAATATGGAGGCATAAAATTATTTAAAATCTTTTTTATTTTTAATTTTATTTCAAAGATTTTATAGTTTAATTTTATGGATATTTGATGAAAATACTTGTTACAGGCGGAGCGGGATTTATCGGCAGTCATGTTGCCGATATGCTTATTGCAAAAAACCATGATGTTATTATAATTGATAATCTTTCAAGCGGTTTTGAATATAATGTTAATCACGAAGCAAAATTAATAAAGGCGGATATTACCGATTTTGGAATAGTTGAAAAAATATTTACGGAAGAAAAACCGGAAATAATATACCATTTTGCAGCGCAGATTGACGTCAGAAAATCAGTTTCCGACCCGATATTTGACG